>NZ_JAHCDO010000019.1:0-210902 GCF_050768835.1 Bacillus pfraonensis
GTGTCTCAGTCCCAGTGTGGCCGATCACCCTCTCAGGTCGGCTACGCATCGTCGCCTTGGTGAGCCGTTACCTCACCAACTAGCTAATGCGACGCGGGTCCATCCATAAGTGACAGCCGAAGCCGCCTTTCAATTTCGCACCATGCGGTGCAAAATGTTATCCGGTATTAGCCCCGGTTTCCCGGAGTTATCCCAGTCTTATGGGCAGGTTACCCACGTGTTACTCACCCGTCCGCCGCTAACTTCATAAGAGCAAGCTCTTAATCGGTTCGCTCGACTTGCATGTATTAGGCACGCCGCCAGCGTTCATCCTGAGCCAGGATCAAACTCTCCAATAAAGTTTGTCTAGCATCTAAAATAAAAATTGACGTTTCACGTTGTTTGTTTCGTTCAGTTTTCAAAGAACTTGTCCATCGCCGATTGGCGACTTCCTTATGTTAGCACCTTCGTTTTTCGATGTCAACCAAGTTTTTTAATTTCTTTCTTCGCTTCCTGCGTTTCTCGCATCAGCGACGTTTATTAATATACCATCCTCATTTTAAAATCACAAGTGTTTTTTTAAAATAATATAAAAAAGTTTTTCGTTTCATAATTCCACCTATTTATTTCATATTAAATAGAATTTCTTCTCCCTCACTTCAAAAACGCTAAAATACCCAATCAACTCTCTAGCTCTTACTTACAAAATCTCATTCCTTCTCTACGTAAGAATAAATTTAGAATCTTTTTACATTTAATTAATGAAAAATATCCAGATTTTGTTATATAGTAACAAAGTAGACTAAAAAACAAATTAAACGGAGGAATTACTTTTATGGATAGGTTAACAAAATTCTCATTAAAAAACCGAGCCGCTATCATCATCATGGTTTTTCTCATTTCTGTACTCGGCATTTATTCTGGTTCGAAATTACCAATGGAGTTTCTACCTAGTGTCGACAACCCCGCAATAACTGTCACTACAATGTCTCAAGGTTTAGATGCTGAAACATTAACAAAAGAAGTAACCGAACCTCTCGAAAAACAATTTCGAAACTTAGAACACGTCGATACAATCACTTCTTCTACTCATGAAGGGTTATCACGTATCGATATCGCGTATACATCTAAAGCTAACATGAAAGATGCCGCGCGCGAGGTCGAAAAAATTACCAACAACGTAAATTTCCCAAAAGAAATTACAAAGCCCGTCGTTAGTCAACTTAATACCTCTATGATTCCACTTGCACAAATTACCGTTCAAAAACAGAATGGTTTTACAAAAGCAGACGAAAAACAGATTGAAGAAGAAATCATTCCACAACTTGAAAATATCGACGGCGTTGCTAACGTTATGTATTATGGCAAATCAACATCCGAGCTATCTATTATATTAGACCCAGAACAAATGAAACAGAAAAACGTGACACCTCAGCAAGTATTGACTGCTTTACAAGGCAAAGAAACTTCCACTCCAGCTGGGCAGGTCACTGTAAATAACGAAAATCACAACCTTCGTATCATTGGAAATGTAAAAAATGTAGATGAAGTGAAGAACATAGCACTTGGAAATCAAGTAAAATTACAAGATATAGCGCAAGTAGAAGCAAAACAACATCATGACACTGTTACACATGTAAACGGCGAAGAGGGAACTGGATTAGTTATTATGAAAGAACCTAGCAAAAACGCTGTTGAAATCGGGAAAGAAATCGATAAAAAAATTAAAAATATAAGTAAAGAATATAAAGATACTTACACAATTAAGTTGCTATCCTCTACTCACGAACAAGTCGAAAACGCTGTTATAAGTATGGGGAAAGAAGTAATCTTAGGAGCAATCGCTGCAACATTTATCATTTTAATCTTTTTACGTAGTATTCGAACAACGCTTATCGCTGTTGTTAGCATCCCGTTATCCATTTTACTAACGCTATTTTTACTAGATCAATCTAATATTACATTAAATATTTTAACTCTTGGGGGATTAGCAGTTGCTGTTGGACGTCTCGTTGACGATAGTATTGTTGTCATTGAAAATATCTTCCGTCGTTTGCAAAAGGACACCTTTTCAAAAGACGTCATTCTAGATGCAACAAAAGAGGTAGCAGTCGCCATTACCTCTTCGACATTAACAACAGTCGCTGTCTTTTTACCTATCGGTCTTGTATCAGGTACAATCGGTGAACTTATGTTACCTATGGTACTAGCAGTTGTATACTCTATACTTTCGTCATTAGTTATTGCACTAACAGTTGTTCCACTTATGGCATTTTTATTACTCAAAAAGACAAAACAACGAAGTCCAAAGCCTTCAAGAAAATATATAACTACTTTAAAATGGGCACTTTCGCATAAGTTTATTATTTTATTCTCTTCTTTCTTATTATTTGCTGGGTCAATCGCCGCTTATATATTGCTACCAAAAGCAAATATCAAATCAGAAGACGACACGATGCTTTCAATTAATATGACATTCCCAACAAATTACGATCTTGAGTCTAGAAAGCAAAAAGCCTTTGATTTTGAAAAAAAATTACTTTCTAACAGTGATATAACGGATGTTATGTTACGAATGGGTTCTAGTGCCGAAGATGCACAGTTTGGATTTACAACTAAAAATAACCTTGCAACTATTTTTGTCACCTTTAAAAAAGGATCAGATATTGATCAATATATCAAAACATTAAAAAAAGAGCATACAGACTTTAAACCAGCCGAATTTGAATATACTAAAACAAGCTTTTCTAATTTTGGCGGGGGCAACAGCTTACAATTTAACGTAACAGCAAATAACGATGAAAATTTAAAAAAAGCTGCCGATGTCGTTGAAACAAAACTAAAAAGTATCAACAGTCTTTCTAAAGTAAAAACAAATATGGAAGAGTCAAAAAAAGAGTGGCAAATTCATATCGATCAAACGAAAGCAGAACAAGTTGGATTAACATCAGAAACAGCAGGACAACAAGTTTCATTTCTTATGAAGAAATCACCTATTGGACAAATTACAATTAATGATGAAAAAACAACTATTATGCTAGAAAATAAGAAAGACAATATAAATAAAAAAGATGATATCCTTAACACAAATATTCTATCTCCTATAAATGGACTGATTCCTTTAAAAGAAATTGCAACCATTTCAGAAAAACAATTACAAACAGAGATTTTCCATAAAGATGGGAAAGAAACCATTCAAATAACTGCTGAAGCAACAAATGAAGATTTAAGTAAAGTAACTACAGAAGTGAACAAAGCGATCTCAGAATTAGACCTACCAAGCGGCGCGAAAGTTAAAGTTGCTGGTGCAACTGAATCTATGCAAGAAAACTTCACCGATTTATTCAAAATCATGGGTATCGCAATTGGGATTGTCTACTTAATTATGGTTATCACTTTTGGGCAAGCACGCGCTCCATTTGCAATTTTATTCTCCTTACCACTAGCTGCTGTTGGCGGTATTTTAGGGTTAATCATTTCAAGAACACCAGTCGACTTAAATGCACTAATTGGCGCATTAATGCTCATTGGCATTGTCGTTACAAATGCCATCGTACTAATCGAACGTGTTCAACAAAATAAAGAACATGGTATGACGACGCGGGAAGCTTTACTAGAAGCAGGTTCTACAAGACTACGACCAATTATCATGACCGCTATTACAACAATAGTAGCGATGTTACCATTATTATTCAGCCAATCACAAGCCGGCAGTATGGTATCTAAAAGTTTAGCAGTTGTTGTAATTGGTGGTTTAGCAGTTTCAACTGTACTTACACTAGTTGTTGTCCCTGTTATGTATGAATTGTTAGATAAATTCGGTAAAAAACGAAGCTCACGTAGAAAAATAGACTCTTCTATAGATACACCAAAAGCCTAACATCCAAAAACGTTATCTTCTGTTCTGAAGATAACGTTTTTTATTTCTACTATGAATATACAATTATAATTCCATGATTACTCATTCATATAAGTCATCACTTCATCTATATATTCTTCTAACATTTGTCCAGAATCTACAACAAAATATGTAAAACCAGACGGTCGTTTACTACCATCTAACCACTTTTTAAACACTTCTTCAGATTCCACTTTCTCAATTTGACTTATCATTCGTTTTTGCTTCTTTAACCTATTATTAATTTCTTCTATATCATTAAGGTAACATTCAACATATTTGTATTTCACATTATACTTCTGCAACACCTTTATTCCTTTTTCTAACATTTCTATATAGAGACACGGGCTATCTAGTATTACATTATGCCCCTGGGATAAAGTGAAACTTTAATCAGCGGGGGTTTTCTTCATCCCCCACTGATTATTAGCCCTCACCAATCGGGCCGTTACGGGCAGTAATACTCCCACCTAACTTCTTTGCTTCGCCGAACTTTGAGGTGGGAGTATTACTGCCCTAAAGTAGCGGGATAAATGAAAATCTATTAAGGCCCATTCGATTTCGTACGAAATTCCACCAGCGGCCATCGTTTCAATCTGACGAGTTTCCAACGACTCTAGTAAGGCCGTTTTCACAATATCATGATCAATCACAATTGCACCTGTATTTTGGGCTATACGTCTAGCAAGAGTTGATTTTCCTGAACCCGGAAAACCTGACATTTGAAGAAAAAACATAAACAACACCTTCCCTATTTATATTACAGTATTTATTTATATCGTTAAATATACAATTTCTTTTCCTTATACTCCTCCTATAGATGAAATTACTTGATCCATCTTGCATATTAAAACCACAAAAAAGCCCTCTGTTTTTACAAACAGAGAGCTTCCCGTTTATTAAGGGTACAAGCATTTAAGCTGCCTTTGCTTTCGTTGTTTTACGAGATTTCTTAGATCCTGTAAAACGTTTATGAAGTACAGATGCAGTAAAACGAGCAATGATATTAAAGAGTAAAACCATAATAATTAATACCGCTGCTGATTTTGTTGCAATTAACTTCGCATCCGGAATAATCCCTTCAGAGTTCAATTTCCAAATATGAACCGCTAATGTTTCAGCTGGTCGAAATGGATTTAATGGATGTGCAGGACTTGAAAAGTCAGCTGCCGAATTTAAGATTGGTGATGTTAATCCCGCTGTATAAATCAATGCCGCTGCCTCACCAAATATACGACCCGCAGCTAAAATAACCCCCGTAATAATTTGCGGCAATGCTGTTGGGATAATAATTCGCACAATCGTTTGCCACTTTGTTGCACCAAGTCCAAGACTTGCTTCTTTTACATTAGACGGAACTTCTGTAATGGCACTTTCACAAACACGTGTTAGACCAGGTAAATTCAAAATCGTTAAAGCGAGTGCACCACCCATTACCGTATAGCCCCAGCCTGTCATGGTAACAAATACCAACAAACCGAATAGACCAACAACGATAGAAGGCAATGACGCCATCGTTTCAATACATAAACGAACAAAACCTAAAAAACGTCCTTGCTTCGCATATTCCGCAAGATAAATCCCTGCCCCTAATCCAAGTGGGATGGAAATAATCAGGGTGATAACAAGCATATAGAAAGAGTTGAATAATTGCGGACCAATTCCACCCCCAGCCCTTGTATTGCTTGGTTCTCCGAACAAGAAACTTGGATCCCAAAATCCCCATCCCTTTTGCAAAATTTCGTATACTAAGAAAACAAGTAAAGCTACAACAAACGCAGCAACTGCATATAAAATACCCGTCCAAATATTATTTACTTTTCTTGCATTCATCGTTATCGTTCACCTCTTTGGCCAATTGCTCGAATTACTAAAATAAATAGGAATGAAATAACAAGTAGAATCATCGCCAATGTCCATAAAGCGTTATTCCATGCAGTTCCATTTAGCGTATTCGTCATATCCATTGTTAAAATACCCGTTAATGTCGCCGTCGGGCTATATATTCCTTCAGGCAATTTAACAGTGTTTCCTATTACCATTTGAACCGCTAACGCTTCACCGAAAGCACGAGCTAACCCTAGAACGATTCCTGTTAAAATACCTTTTTTTGCAGCCGGAACAATAACACGGCTAATCGCTTGCCATTTCGTCGAACCTAAACCATAAGAGGCTTCCAAGTAATCAAATGGAACTGAACGTATTGCATCGGAAGCAATACTAGCAATAGTAGGTAAAATCATAATACTTAGTACAACAATACCAGCAATTAAACTAAAACCAACACCACCGAATGAATCACGTAAAAGCGGAACTAAAATTGTAACCCCTAATAAACCGTATACTACGGAAGGAATTCCAACTAATAATTCTAAAACAGGCTTTAGCACTTTATTCCCAAACTTTGGTGAAATTAAATTCATAAATATCGCAAGAGCAAGTGCGATTGGCGCGCTAATAACGACTGCACCTAATGACACAAGCGTTGAACCCACAATAAAGATAACTGCACCAAATGATCCTTTATCAGCATTCGGATTCCATTTTGTTGACGTCAATACCTCAGAAAATGAAATACCACTTTGCGTAAAAGATTGAATTCCTTTTCCGCAAATAAATGCAATAATCGCTAATGTAACAAGAACAATAAATATACCGCAAAACGTAACAAGTGTTCTTCCGATATATTCACTTTTTACATAATTAATTTGTTTTTTCCCCTTCATCACAGGACATAACCCCACTTTATAGATTGAAATGAACAAGACTGGCCTCGCAGCCAGCCCCGTTGAATGTTTACTTATTCAGTTTAGACATTGGGATATAACCCATATCTTCAACTTGTTTTTCGAAGTCCTTACCTTTTACATAATCGATATAATCTTTTGTAGCTTCTTTTGCTTCCCCTTTTGTTACCATATACTCATAAGACCAGAATGGATACTTACCAGAAGAAATATTTTCAACTTTCGGCTCTGCACCATCAATCTTCACAGTTTGTAATGCACCTTTTTTATCGCCCACCATATAAGACATTGCAAGATAACTAATAGAGCCAGGAGTAGAGTTAATCGCTTGTTCTACTGCACCGTTAGAATCTTGTGTTGTACCTGTTCCATCGTTAATCTTCGCATCTTTCATAATTGTTTTTTCAAATGTAGCACGTGTACCAGAAGATGCCGGACGGTTGATTACGTTAATTTTCTCATCTTTACCGCCTAATTCTTTCCAGTTTGTAACTTTTCCAGTGAAGATATCTTGTACTTGTTTCACAGTTAAATTATCAACCTTCACATCTTTATTTACAACAAGCGCAAATGCAATACCTGCCACTTTGTTATCTACTAATTCTTTCGCTTTTTCTGGATCTTTTATTTTATCTGCAGATGGAACATCAGAGTTGCCGATTTGAACCGCACCGGAAGCCACTTGGTTAATCCCTGTTCCACTACCGCCACCTTGAACTTGAATAGAAACGTTTGGATTTTTTTCCATGAATTTTTTACCCGCTTCTTCAGCAAGAGGTTGAAGAGCTGTAGAACCAGCTGCTGCAATTGTACCTGACGATTCTTGTTTTGCATTGTTACTACCGTTAGCAGTTTCTTTACTACCTGTGCTTTCTGATTTTCCGCATCCAACTAAAGCACCTGCAACCACTAATGCCGCTAACGAAAATTTAATACCTTTTTTCATAACCATGTCTTGTACCCCCATTTGGATTATCGCTTTTTCATATTCATCTACTTCTTTCGAACACAAATTCATTGTAGGACAATAATATTGTGTTAGTGTTAAGCAATTTTTAATTTTAAGTAAATAGAGGTAACATGCCTCAAAACCTATATATTTCAACTTTTTGCGTTTAAAAAACCAAAAGAATCCACACGAATTATCCCATATTGTAAATTTACTTTTAATAATGTAAATTTAACGTAAATAAAACCTTATTTTTCACTATCGATGTTAAAACTACCTTTACAAATCCCCTCATTTTTTGAACTTTATAGATGTTACTCCGCATTGATCCCACATAATTTTAGTAATATTTTTCTGTACAATAAAATAAATTGGAACAATTCTAAAAATAATTGAATATTTTTAAAGTACAAATTGACAACATCATCCAATGTAGTCTACTATATTAGTAGCAAAAAGTTTCCCTCGGCAAACTTTTTAAATCAAGACTAAAAATATAGAGAAGAGGTAACTTTTATGGTATCGGCTAATCTCAAACCCCTTTCAAATTTTCAAACAGGGCAGTTTGTACAAATCGAGAAGATACAATTAGAAGGAACTATGAAACGTCGTTTATTAGATTTAGGTTTTATTCCTGGTGCTACCATTAAAGTATTGCAAAAAAGCCCGCTTGGGGATCCAACTGCATATCAAGTAAGCAATACAACCATTGCACTGCGTAGTGAAGAAAGTTCCCTCATTTTCGGGAAGTTAATAGGAGATGATTCAAAATGAAAAAACATCGCATTGCGCTAGCAGGAAACCCTAACACCGGTAAAAGTACATTATTTAATACATTAACAGGATTAAAACAGCATACTGGAAACTGGACTGGAAAAACAGTATTAAAAGCAGAAGGTGAATATGAACATAACGGAAGTATATATACTCTCATTGACTTACCAGGAACGTACTCCCTGTATTCAAATTCTGCAGATGAAGAAGTAGCACGTGATTATATCATTTTTGAAAAACCAGAAGTAACTGTCGTTGTTGTGGATGCAACTGCAATGGAAAGAAATTTAAACTTAGCTTTGCAAGTTATGGAAATGACAAAAGACGTTGTAGTTTGTATTAACTTAATAGATGAGGCTGAAAAAAAAGGAATTATCATCGATGAGAAAAAATTAGCAAAGTCACTCGGAGTTCCTGTCGTTAAAGTCTCTGCTCGGAACCGAGTTGGAATTGACCATTTACTAAGTGTAATCGCCAAAGTAGCCAATAAAAAACTAATTCCTACGCCAGTTCAAATTACTTATAATGAACAAATTGAAAATATGATTCAGGAGTTAGAACCAGAGATTTATAAAGTGTTCGGAGATACTTATCCAGCACGCTGGGTGGCACTCCGCATATTAGATGGAGATAAAAATTTTCTAGCAGCACTCCAAAAGCATCATAAGGAACCGCTTGTAAGGGAGGTCGTAATAAATGGAATCTCACTCAGCCAATAAAGCTCTTCCATTAGATTATATTGTTCAACATGCACAGACACTTACAAAAGAGGATATACGCGATGATATTGTAGGTGATATTTATCGAACTTCCGCAAGTATATGTAAGGAAGCTGTTCAGTACACAAATACTGATAAGTTATACCGTTCAGAGAAACTAGATAAAATTTTCACTTCTCCTATATTCGGATTCCCAATCATGCTCGGAATTTTATCGGTTATTTTTTATCTTACAATTGCAGGGGCTAACGTGCCTTCTGATATGATTGCTGAGTTTTTCGGGTGGGCAGAAGGTCATTTAACCGCTTGGTTTCAAGCGATGAACGCACCATCATGGTTACATGGCATCTTAATTCTTGGCCTATTCCGTGGTACTGGCGCTGTAATTAGCGTTATGTTACCACCTATGGCTATTTTCTTCCCTATGTTTGCTTTATTAGAAAACTACGGATACTTACCACGTGTTGCTTTTAACATGGATCGTTTATTCAAACGTTCTGGCGCTCACGGAAAACAATCATTAACAATGGCAATGGGATTTGGTTGTAACGCCGCTGCCATTATGTCAACTCGTATTATTGAATCACCACGCGAGCGTATGCTAGCGATTTTAACAAATAACTTCGTTCCTTGTAATGGACGCTGGCCTACATTAATATTAATGGCATCACTATTTATGGCTGCCGGCTATACTGGTAGTATGCAAACACTTGTTACAGCAGGTGTTGTAGTCGGAATGGTTGTAATTGGGGTTATTGTCACCTTAACAGTATCTTGGGTATTATCAAAAACTGCTTTAAAGGGTGTCCCAACTCACTATACGTTAGAATTACCACCATACCGTAAGCCGAAAATTTGGAACACAATTGTGCGTTCCACACTCGATAAGTCAATATATGTTTTAAAACGTGCAGTAATTGTAGCTGCACCTGCGGCTGTATTTACTTGGATATTAGCAAATATTTATATAGGCGACACAAGCCTACTTATGTATTTTGTAAATTTCTTAGATCCATTCGCTAAATTACTAGGCCTTGACGGATTCATTCTAGCTGCATTTATCCTTGGATTACCCGCTAATGAAATTGTGATTCCAATTTTATTAATGTCTTATTTATCAACTGGCGCTTTAACAGAAATAGATGATTTAAACCAAATTAAAAACTTGTTCTTAGAGCATGGCTGGACTTGGTTAACTGCATTAAACACAATGCTGTTCTCACTTCTTCATTTCCCATGTGGAACCACACTAGTTAACATATATAAAGAAACAAAAAGCCCGAAATGGACATTTCTAGCATTTGCAATCCCTACCGTTATCGCCATTGTTGTTACATTCCTAACAGCACAATTGGTACATTGGTTAGGGCTTGTATAAAAGTGAAACTTCCATCAATACAGCTTTTACTACCCGAAAATAGTGGGATGAATAAAAAGGAAACCTATCTACGGGTTTCCTTTTTCATCTTCATTTGGATTTTCCCACGGCTGTGCACCATATTTTTTTATTTTTTTATTCAAAAAATAAACAGCATATGGGATAATCCCCATCAAAATCGTATTTATAATCGTAAACATAGAAGGCATTTTCATATTATTACTATCACTCCTATTTACATTTAAAGATACGGAAAATATCAATAGAAGATACTCAACTCCACATTACTGACCACCTTCTGGCACCAAAGAACCTGAATGTTCTACCACCGGATGAACCCGAACAACGATGTCACTCTTAGTAAAATAGTTCTTTCCGTGATCCCAATTTTTTTCTATCTTCTTCCATTCTTTATAATTATGCCGCTTATAATACTCTCCTAACTCAAGAACATCCGTTTTAAAATCTTTTTGCATTTTTTTTATCGTTCTCATCGCTGTATTTTCCATCTCTTTAGAGATGTATGTATTCATTTTCTTTTCATTCCACATCGTTCCACTCCCACCTAAATACGCCTCTGCTAGTACACCTTCAGGATAAATATCAACTGTAAACTTCGGATGACGAGGGTTTGTAAAGGAAGCATGTATCTTTCGACTTAGTTTGTGAATTTCATACGTGATTGTTTTTTTTTCTTTTCGAATGGTCATAAAACCAGTCGCTTTCTTTCCAATTATATAGTTTAATCCTTGCGTATCTTTCCCTGTTAATAGGCCAATCAATTTATTATTAACCCCTTTAAATACAGCAGCTCCTTCCATTTTCACACCTTGTTTTGTTAATTGTAAAACCGGAAGTACAAAGCTTCTCTTAGCAATCATCATTTCTTGTAAATCACCAAGACGAACTGCCTCTAACATAAACGCATTAACATCTGCATGATCTGCTAATAAATCAATATATTTTGCTGGTAATTTTTCTGGTTTCGAGCTTTGCTGCAGAATTTTTTCAGCTCGATCTTTAGAGATAAAAATTCTAATATTCCTCCTCATTTCATGATCACGAAAAAAGATATCTGAAGTTTGTTCTAACAGATTTTGTTGCTTTAATAAATCTTTTGAAAAAACTATAACTTGGATATGGGGAAAAAATAAAGACCGACTAATTTTTTTTGATATCTCGCGAACTTGCGCAAAAATACTATCAGCGGTTGCACTAATATTGATATAATTATCCTCAGCTCCACCTCCACCTCCGCCTCCACCTTTTCCTCCCTGTTGCGCTAACGCACTCGGTAAGACAAGTTGATATGTTCCTTTCATACGAGGTGGTTTCTTTGATTCACTTTCTTCCTCTTCTTTTACAACATCAAAAGCTGCTCCTGCAACAAAACCTCTCTCTTCAATCTCTTTCCGTTCTGAGCAGCCAGTCATACATATAACCAAAACAATACAACAAATATATTTATGGAGATGTTTCACTACTTTTGCCCCCCTTTATTTTATAAACAATAAAAACGAGAATAGGGACAATAATAACGCACGCCATATCTACCCAAGCTAAATAGGTACCATACTGAGTTAACTTCGTAACATTTTCAGGAAGCATGTTAAACAGATAAATAATTGGTGCACTTACAAAAATAAATGTTTTCTTTTTAATAGAAGGAAACATTGAACAAAACCCTATTATAGCAATATCATAATACATAGCCGTTGTGTTAAAAATTGTAATAATCCAAGTCGTAAAGAAAATAGCATCAAAACGTTCTAAAAATCCCCCACCAATTTCAATCTCCTTCCCTAATTCAATAACAGGATACGTCAAGCTCTTTGTCGTAGAATAAGAAAAAACAGTAATACAAGTAAGATACATGAGGATATATAATAAATTCGTAATCATCACTCCCTTTGCAGCAGCTAAAGGCGCTTTGTCTCTTTGCTTCACAATTGTGGAATAAAATAAAACGATTTCAAATCCAATGAATGTAAATATCGATTCCTTCATCCCAAGAGCATACTGGCTCCATTTTGTCTGAAAGAGCGGCAACAAATTATGAGTATCCATTAAATTTATATTTAATAACGACAAAGCAAAAATGGCACTCGCTACAATTGGCAAAAATAACAAATTAAGCCGAAGTAACGCTGCTCTAGAACCACTTACTCCATAGATAACAACAAGTAAGTAAAAAAAAGATAGAAGTTCAATAGGCGTTTTACCGAATAAATATGTTTGTGAAATAATTGAAATTGCTCGCGCCTGATACGCAGTAATTCCAGTGAATGTTAATATCATAATACTTGTTACGCAAAAAGCCACTGGCTTCGATAAGTATGTACTTGTATATTGAAAAAACGTTTGTTTTGGAAATAAATTTGCTATTTTTGTAATAACCCAAGCAAAAAAGGCACAAATCAATCCACCAAGCAATAATATAATCCAGCCGTCTGTAAAAAGCGTCTTTTCCGCAATCACCCGGGGCATCGAAAGCGCTCCTGTACCAATAATGACTGAAGATACTGCAAATGTTAACTCCCGAGATCCAATTTCTTCATCTCCGTATTCAAACGGTTTCAATTTATTTTCTCTCCTTTGAACGTAATGTTTTATCTTGCGTTTGCAAATAATCTGGTCTCGTCTTTAACATTGCCCTAGGCAACAATACCACTTCATCTTTCCAATCTTTATAAAAAGCAGGAGCGAGTGGCGTAGAATATGGGATTCCAACACTTTTTAAATTCGTAATATGTATTGCTAATGCAATTAGTGCTAAAGTAATCCCATATAGTCCAAACATAGTAGCTGCTAAAATAAATGCAAACAACAAAAACCTGAATGTAATCGTTATACTATACACAGGCAAGGAAAAGGTAGCAATAGCCGTGACAGCAATCACAATAACCATAAAAGGATTAACAATCCCAGCACTTACTGCTGCTTCTCCGATAACAAGCCCCCCTACAATCCCAACGGTTTGTCCAATTTGCTTAGGTAAACGAAGCCCCGCTTCTCGAATTAACTCCATCGTTAATGTCATAATAATAGTTTCAATATAAGCAGGAAATGGCACCCCTTCTCTTGCTCCAGCGATTGAATATGCAAGATTAGATGGAATAAGTCCTTGATGATAGGAAACAAGCGCAACATATACCGCTGGAAGTAAGATTGCCATAAGTCCAGCCATGATACGAAGCCCTCTTAGCAAGCTGCCAATAATCCATCTTTCGTAATGATCTTCTGGCGATTGAAAAATATCGACAAGCACCATAGGTGCAATAACTGCAAACGGAGACCCATCGACTAAAAGAACCGCCTTCCCTTTCGCTAAAGAAGCTATCGCTCTATCTGGTCTTTCTGTATTTAAAAATTGTGGAAAAGGTGACATGTTATTATCCTCAAGTAGCTGCTCGATTTTTCCAGAGTCTAATATCATATCTGTTTCAATTGATTGTAATCGTCGTTTTAATTCTGCTACAATGTACGGGTTAATGATGTCTTCAATATAAATTAATGTAACTTCTTTTTGAGAACGTTTTCCCATAATATAAGATTGAAATCGAAGTTTCGGATCACGTAAGTCACGTCGAATTAACATTTTATTTGTTGCAATATCCTCGGTGAATCCTACTTTCGGACCTCGAATGATGTTTTCTGTAATCGGTGGTTCTAAACTTCGCCGTTCCCACGCCCGACTATTAATCACTAATGCATTAGGTATTCCATCAATTAAAACAATGGTATCTCCCACTAGAACAGAATTAATAATATCCGGGAATTTCTTTACTATATTTACTTCACCTATAGAAATAAATCCGTCTAATAACGTTTGCATAATTGATGCCTTATTTGGAATATCTTCTTGTTGCAGTGGACGGATAATAAATCGATAAACTAAATCTTTATCCGAAAGCCCGCATAGAAAAATAACCGCACATCGCGTAGAGGAAGAAGAAAGTGCAAACTCTCGTACTGTTAAATCGTTTGGAGACTGTAACGTGTCTCGAATAGATTTTGTAATTGCAGATACGTTCGCCTCTAAACTCGTCATCTTCCTCACCTAACTTTCCTCTCAGGATATTACCGTTATATTTCTCCATCTAGGGAAAATGTATGCAATGAAAAAAGCTACCTCCCTAAAGAAAGATAACTTTTTTACTGTATACCATTCCTATTTCTCCAACACAGTAGAATTGCGCGTCACTTCAATATTTCTAGTCACAATGCTCACTACAAACATGACAATAATATTTACCACTAACGCCACAATACCCACGTTTAAATCCTTAATATATTGTGGAAAGGATGGAAACATACTAGATATAGTCGAACCAGACAATGTAATATAAGCAACTACTAATAAACCAACTCCCATTCCAGCAATGGCGCCTTGCTTTGTTACAAATTGACGATGAAACAAACTACAAACTAGTGCAGGAAAAAGCTGTGTAACAATGCTATATCCCATAAGAAGAAGTGCACCGATTGTTTCCCCGCCTTTAAATGTAAAGAACACAGCAACAAGTGTTACAACAGGAACAAATAGTTTTGCAGCCCTTGCTACCTGCTGATCTGATACAGACGGCGTTAGAACCTGATAAATATTTTTTGCAAGTAGCGTCGAAGCCGCCATTACGAGCATAGACCCTGGCACCAAGGCCGTTAATAATCCTGCACTACCGATAATACCAATAAACCACGGATCAAAAGTTTGAATAGCAAGGCGGAATAACGATAGATCTGCATCCGCTCCTTGTAATCCTGGCACTTGTAAAATAGCAGCGAAGCCAGCAAAAAATACAAAGAGTAATACTAAAGAGTACAAAGGCATAATCGCCGCATTTTTCCGAAAAACTTTTTCACTTTTGGCCGAAAAAGCTGAAGCAAATGTATGTGGCCACATATAAAACCCTAGTGCTGTTAATATAATTGTAGAAACAAACCAAGAAATACTCATTCCCTGCTCAGGTAGAGCTAAAAACCCTGGCTTCGCCGCTTCTACAGCCTCGAACATCGGCTGAAATCCTCCGTAATAATGATACGGTAAATATATTCCTAAAAACATAACGATAAATAAAATCATAATGTCCTTTAAAGCAGCTGTCCAAGCAGAGCCGTGTATACCAGAAATCATTACATATATTGTAATTGTAATCGCACCGATCCACACTGCAAAAACTGGTGATACTTTTCCATACGAAGCTTCAGAAACAATAATTCCAAGCCCCTTTAGTTGCAGTACAAGATACGGAATAATTGAAACGACACCGATAATCGATACGATAATCCCAAGTGCCTGACTATTATATTTTTTTGTAAAGAAATCCGGTTGTGAAATAAGCCCATGCTGTTTTGCATACTTCCAAACCGGCGGCAATAAAAAGTAAGATAAAATATAAGCTAGTGCCCCATATCCTAAAATATAAAATGTAGGAGCACCTTTGCTATACGCCCAGCCACTACCTCCTAAAAATGTAAACGTCGTGTAGATCTCTCCGGCCATAAGCAAAAAGACGAAAATCGTTCCGAACCCTCTGCCTCCAACAGACCATTGTTCTAAGTTCATATCTTTCCCGCGCTGTGCCCGAATTCCTAAAAATAAAGACAAACATAAAAACAAAGTAATAATAATAAGTGCTATCATTCCGCTTCCCCCTTATTAGCAGGGTCTAACCAATATAGAAATCCCATACAAAAAGATGTAATAAATACAGAGAGTAAAATCCAAAACAATAAAAATGGCATCCCAAGTACATAAGGAGTAACTGAATTTGTAAACACTGGTCCAACAACTAAACAAAGAACTGGAATAAGTGCTAATACGTGTATTTTTTTCATCTCATTCTCCTTTTCTCATAAAATTCAAAACAGATGAAACAAAAACTTCAACCCCAATTGGCAATGCATCTTCGTCAATTGTAAAACGAGGATGGTGATGCGGGTATACAATCCCTTTTTCTTTATTTCCAGCACCAATGAAGAAAAATGTACCTGGCGCTTCTTGTAAAAAGGCTGAAAAATCTTCTCCCGCCATCGTCGGCTGTAACCGTATGACTCGTTCCCTTCCGTAAATTTCTAGCGCTGCATTTTCGACAAGTTGTGTAACTTGTTCATCATTTACAACTGGACGATAGCCGTACTCATATGAAAATTTATAATTTGCGCCATAAGATTCTGTAATATGTTTAACAAGTTTTTCAATTCGCTGCGCAGTTTGTTCTCGTAACTCATGCTTTAAACTTCTTACCGTACCTTCAATCTTCGCTTGCTCTGGAATTACATTATGTGTTGTTCCGGCATGAAATTGCGTTACAGATAGAACGAGAGAATCTAACGGATTCGTAAGACGTGATACGATTTGCTGAAGCTGCGTAACTACCTGCGTACCAATAGCAATGCTATCGACTGTTTCATGCGGAATACCGGCATGTCCGCCCTTTCCTTCTATTGTAATTCTAAACACATCAGGCGCTGCCATCGCTGGACCATAAATGACACCAACCTTCCCCACTTCTAAAGACGCCCAAAGGTGTGCTCCAATAATATAGTCCACATTTTCCATCACGCCTGCTGCAACCATTTCCTGTGCACCACCTGGAAAATTTTCTTCAGCATGTTGAAATAGAAAACGAATTTCCCCTTTAATTTTTTCTCTTTGCTCTACTAGCGCATATACAGTACCAAGGAGCATCGCAATGTGACCATCATGCCCACATGCATGCATCACTCCCGGATGTGTAGAAACAAATTCAAACTGATTTTCTTCTTGGATGGGAAGCGCATCCATATCTGCACGGATTGCAATCACTTTCCCGGGATGTGTACCAATTAATCTTGCCATGATGCTATACTTTGTCGGTCGTGAGAGTTCTAGATGAGGAATTTTTTGAAGTATGTCGTATATATACTGAGATGTTTTTTCTTCTTGAAAAGATAACTCCGGATACCTGTGAAAATGCCTTCTCCATTCTATTAATTGTTCTTTAGAAAGAACAATATCTTTTACTTCATCCATTTATCCTCTTCCTTTCTTCACCAAGTTAAATGTTATTATAACTTGAATCCTCATTAAAATAAATAATATTCTGAATATTATTTATTTTAATGAGGAGCGTATCTTTAAGCATCGTTTTTTCTGCACTCTTCATCTAACCTCTTTATTTTCTCTGAATTTCTAGGTAGAAATGTTCTCAATCCTGAATAACGAAAAAAATAAAAAGCTACCTAATTAGGTAGCTTTTTATTTTCATAGAATAGTAATCGCTTGTTTCCCCATTTGTTCCCATGCTCTTTCAAATTCAGAACGTGATACTTTTTTATTCGGATTGTTAGCTAACGGATCGTTCATATATACGTAGTTTTGATCATATCCAACAATTACTGCGCTATGCTCGTAATATGTAATTTTTATATCACCGTTATTTGTATTCCATGTTTCAAAACTACCCTCAGCTAGGGGTTGAAACGTCGTATTGGCAATTACCCATACTGGTGAACCTGAACTAATAACTTTATAAATATCCTGAATATCTTTTCCTGTTAAATCAATGGTTTTTTCAGGCATATACTTTTCGGCAAGTTTAAAAATAGGCCCATGATACACACCGTATCCAGGCTCAGCCTTCGTATAAATATTTCCAACGAATCCTTCATAAGGGTTTCCTCGAAGGTTATTTTCTTTAAATGGAACTTTATTGATTTCACTTGCAAGTTGCATCTTATCTACTTGTACACCTTTATACTGCAATAACATTGCTAAACTTGTAACCTCACAACCTCGCTGCAGTTCCGGAAGTTGTTTTATGAATGGAACATTTTCAATCATAGCTGTTTCTTTCATATCAAACAAAAAATTCACTCGTAACTCTTGGACTTTTTGAAGAATTGTATTTTTCCCTATAAAAATAATAGCAACAAGTACAATCCCTATCATACATATATATTTGAATTTCTTTAACATATTCAAAACTCCATTACATCATTATTTTCATCAAACACCACTCTTTGTATTGTACCTTTCTTCTGCCTTGTTTGCTAGAAAGATTATATGAATTATTATTCAATTTAACTGTTTTAAAATTCTAATTTTTTGTAATTAAAAGAAAAATAATATGTACTTTTTCAGAATATTTCGCTATAATCAAAAACGTTATGTGTTTTAAAAAGAGCTTTCTTTCATTCACAAAACATGAAATTAGAAACTAATCATAGTTGTTTTTATCACCACTCTTACACCCAGAAAATATACAGAATTGATTTCTATAGTGATATACAGAAAACTACTATCAGTATGTTTTTCATCCCCCACTAATGATTAGTGAAATGAAGCATGCTCGAGATGCATCGAGCACAACAAACAAGGAAAAGAACACGGGGTGAAGGGAATATGAATCAAACAAATACAGAACAAACAAGTTTACAACGGACAATGAAAAGCAGACACCTTTTTATGATTGCACTCGGAGGTGTTATCGGTACAGGGTTATTTATGGGATCAGGACAAATTGTCCATAATGCTGGACCTGGTGGAGCCATTCTTGCATTTTTAGTTGGTGGTTTCGTCATGTATTTAACAATGCTTTGTCTTGGTGAATTATCTGTTGCAATGCCAGAAGCGGGCTCATTTCAAAGTTATGCAAGCCGATTTATTTCACCTGGTTTTGGATTTGTCGTTGGCTGGATGTATTGGTTAAACTGGGCTGTTACAGTTGGCGTAGAGCTTACAACTGTTAGTATTTTAATGAAGCGCTGGTTTCCGGATGTTTCCTCATGGATTTGGTGCGTTATATTTGCGGCATTACTTTTTATTGTAAACGCTTTATCAGCAAAAGCATATGCAGAAGCAGAATTTTGGTTTGCCAGCGTTAAAGTTGCTACGATCATAGTCTTCATCGTACTTGGAGGCGCCGTTATGTTTGGATTCCTAGATTTCAATGGAAAACCAGCACCAATGCTACATAATTTCACAGAAAATGGCGGACTATTCCCTAACGGTGTGTTAGCCGTTCTATTTACGATGATTACAGTAAACTTCTCCTTCCAAGGAACAGAATTGATTGGTATCGCTTCAGGTGAAAGTGAAAAACCTGAAAAAACAATTCCAAAAGCAATAAAAAACACAATTTGGCGTACGCTATTCTTTTTCGTATTAGCAATTGCTGTTGTTGTTGGACTGCTTCCATGGCAAGAGGCAAATCTTGTAGAAAGTCCCTTCGTACTTGTCTTTGATACAGTGGGAATTCCATATGCAGCAGACATTATGAACTTTGTTATTATTACCGCTGTATTATCTGTAGCAAATTCAGGATTATACGCAAATTCACGTATGCTTTGGGCAATGTCAAAACAAGGCATGGCAAGTCCTATATTTACAAAGCTAACGAAAAAAGGTGTGCCACTAAATGCATTAATTTTCAGTTTAATCTTTGCAAGTCTTTCGCTACTAACAAGCGTATTTGCAGCAGATACTGTCTTTTTAGTATTAACATCTATTGCCGCAATGGCAGCAGTTGTTGTTTGGATGTCGATTGCAGCTTCGCAATTTTTCTTCCGAAGAGAATTTATAAAAAATGGTGGAAATATAAAAGATTTAAAATACCGTACGCCACTTTATCCAATTGTTCCAATCTTAGCTTTTTCTTTAAATTTCATTACATTCATTAGTTTAGCTTTCATACCGGATCAACGCATTGCGCTTTACTGCGGGATTCCATTTATGATTATTTGCTATATCTTGTACCAAGTTAAATATAAAAAAGTTGTCACATTTGAACAGAAACGAAATATTAAACAAATAATAAACTAAATATATAAAATATTCGACTATCTTACTTTATGATAAGATAGTTTTTTTCTATTTCTTGGATATGCTGGTATAACTTTAATTATCTTAAAATTCCTACAATCATGGTTTCGTCCGAAAAATGGTTTACAATGTAATCAAGTTACAAATGATATTCACCTTAAAAAGTGTGCATTTGTGTCTATTTTTTAACAATCTAACAAAAACTATTGCCTTCTATAAATTAATAGGTTTATATTGTTTTATTGGCATAGTTTCAATCCAAGGAGAAAGGAGATTTTCAATCGTGCAACTAAAGAAATCGTTTTGGAAGTTGGCTTCACTTCTTCCTTTATCACTACTCTTGTTCCTCGGTGGCTGTGAGAAAAAACTTGCAGTATTAAATCCACAGGGGCCTGTTGCAAAAGCACAGTATGATTTGATTGTTTGGTCATTCGTACTTATGTTGTTGATTATTGCAATTGTATTCATCTTGTTTACAGTCATCTTGATTCGTTATCGTGAAAAACCAGAAAACATGGGCTATGAGCCACCTGATCAACACGGTAACACATTATTAGAAATTATTTGGACACTCTTCCCAGTTATTATCGTTATTGCATTATCAATTCCAACGGTAAAAGCTACTTATGCATCTGAAGAAGTGCCAAAAGAGTCTAAGCATATTAAACCAGTTGAAATTTATGTTACATCTGCCAACTGGAAATGGTTATTCAGTTATCCAGAGGAAAATATTGAAACCGTTAACTATTTAAACGTACCAGCTGGTACACCAATTCAATTTAAATTAACATCTGTTGGTCCAATGAACGCCTTCTGGGTTCCAGAACTTGGTGGTATGAAATACACAATGGACGGCATGATTATGGATTTATTCCTACAAGCTGATAAGCCAGGTTCTTACCTTGGTCGTAGCTCAAACTTCTCTGGTGAAGGATTTACTCACATGGAATTTGAGCTTGAAGCAAAAACAAAAGAAGATTATGACAAGTGGGTAAAAGAAGTAAAAGAAACTGCTAAACCACTGACAGAAGAAAAATATAACGAAATCATTAAACCTGGTGTAGTAGGGCGTATGACATTCTCTAGTCACCACTTAAAGTATGTAGATCCAAAATCACTTGAATACTGTGATTACAACTACTACAAAAACAAAAAGTAACAGATAATATTCCAA
Source organism: Bacillus pfraonensis (assembly GCF_050768835.1). Lineage (NCBI taxonomy): Bacteria > Bacillati > Bacillota > Bacilli > Caryophanales > Bacillaceae > Bacillus > Bacillus pfraonensis. The sequence goes on from NZ_JAHCDO010000019.1 coordinate 21,424, forward strand.
CAGATTGGAGTGAACACAGTGAAGCTTGATGAATTTTTTGTCACAGGTGATCCGATTATTTACGGAGCTGACGCATCTATCGTTCTTGTGACATTAGCAATCATTTTCGTACTGACAAAGTATAAAAAATGGAAATGGCTTTGGGATGAATGGTTAACAACTGTTGACCATAAAAAAATCGGTATAATGTATATTATATCGGCAGTTTTAATGTTATTCCGTGGTGGGATGGACGGTTTAATGATCCGTGCACAATTAACATTCCCAGATACAACTTATTTAAACGCAGAACATTATAACGGAATCTTTACAACACATGGTACAGTTATGATTCTTTTCATGGCGATGCCATTCGTTATGGGATTAATGAACGTTGTTGTACCACTACAAATTGGTGCTCGTGACGTTGCGTATCCATTCTTAAACGCATTAAGTTTTTGGTTATTCTTTATCGGAGCAATGTTATTCAACATCGCTTTCGTTATCGGAGGGTCTCCAGACGCTGGGTGGACATCTTACTTCCCAATGGCTGGTACAGAATTTACTCCTGGCGTAGGAAATAACTACTACGCTATTGCATTACAGATTTCCGGTCTTGGTACGCTAATGACTGGTATTAACTTCTTGGTTACAATCTTAAAAATGCGTACACCTGGCATGACATTAATGAAAATGCCAATGTTTACTTGGTCAATCTTAATTACAACTATCATTATTATTTTCGCTTTCCCAGTATTAACAGTTGCTCTTGCATTAATGACATTCGATCGTCTATTTGATGCTCACTTCTTTACGATGGCGAGCGGCGGTATGCCAATGCTTTGGGCCAACCTATTCTGGGTATGGGGTCACCCTGAAGTATATATTGTTATCTTACCGGCATTCGGTATTTTCTCTGAAATCATTAGTACATTCTCACGTAAACGTCTATTCGGTTACAGTGCAATGGTATACTCAATGATTGCAATTTCTTTATTAAGTTTCGTCGTATGGCTTCACCACTTCTTTACAATGGGATCTGGTCCAGCCGTTAACTCATTCTTCTCGATTTCGACAATGGCGATTTCGATTCCAACCGGTGTTAAGATCTTTAACTGGTTGTTTACACTGTATAAAGGACGTATTCGTTTTACAGTTCCAATGCTTTGGTCATTGGCATTTATTCCAAACTTCGTAATCGGTGGGGTTACTGGGGTTATGCTTGGAATGGCAGCAGCTGACTATCAATACCATAACAGCTACTTCCTAATCGCCCACTTCCACTACGTATTAATCGCAGGTACAGTATTCGCGATGCTTGCAGGATTTACGTTCTGGTATCCAAAAATGACTGGTCATATGCTAAATGAACGCCTTGGTAAGTGGACATTCTGGATCTTTATGATTGGATTTAACATCTGTTTCTTCCCAATGTACTTCCTAGGTTTAGATGGTATGACTCGTCGTATGTACACTTACTCCGCTGATTTAGGGTGGGGTTGGATGAACCAAATCGCAACTGTCGGTGCAGTAATGATGGGTATCGGCTTCCTAATCCTTTGCTACAACGTAGTTTGGAGCGCACGTCACGGTGAGCGTGACACTACTGGAGATCCATGGAATGGCCGTACACTTGAATGGGCAACTCAATCTCCTGTACAACATTACAACTTTGCTAAACTTCCTGAAATTAAAGAGGCTGATGCTTTCTGGTTCATGAAGAAACGTGGAGAAACAGTTACACCAAAGGCTGATGAATTAAAACCAATTCACATGCCAAGCAATTCAGGTGTTCCTATCATTATGTCTAGCTTTATCGGTCTTGCTGGTTTTGCGTTAGTATTTAGCTGGTTCTGGTTAGCAATTATTGGCGGTATCGGTATGCTAGCTTGTATGATCTATCGTTCATTTGATTATGACGATGGTTACTATATCAGTGTTGATGAAATTAAAAAAACAGAACATGTAGCATGAGAGGTGAAACGAAATGGCGGCTTTAGATAAAAGCTTACCTTTAGAATATCAATCTGAACAAAGCAGATTGAATATTCTAGGGTTCTGGATTTTCCTAGGGGCTGAAATTATGCTATTCGCAACACTTTTCGCCTCTTATTTAGTCCTTGCTGGTCGTACGGCAGATGGCCCAACGCCAGCACAATTGTTTGAAGTGAAAACACTTTTAATTCAAACATTACTACTTTTAACAAGTAGTTTTACGTGCGGTATCGTAATTCATGAAATGCGTAAAAACAACCAAAAAGCTATGTTAGGATGGTTCCTTTTCACATTGCTTTTAGGTGCAGGCTTCCTATTCTTTGAAATTGAAGAGTTCATCATGTATGTTGGTGAAGGCGCTACGATCCAAACAAGCGCATTCTTATCTGGATTCTTCGTTCTTCTTGGAACGCACGGTGCCCACGTAACAGGTGGTATCATCTGGGCAACTTGTGTAATCATCCAAATTTTAAAACGCGGATTAACACCAGTTACAGCTCGTAAAGTATTTATTATCAGCTTATACTGGCATTTCCTTGACCTTGTTTGGATCTTTATTTACACACTAGTTTACTTGAACGGGATGGTGGCGTAATAATGGGACAAAACAATACACAAGCAAATGGACACGCGCATAGCGGGTTTCCATGGTCACACGTTTTTGGGTTTATTTTATCGCTTGCACTAACGTTTCTTGCTTTATATGTTGCCCTTTACACAGACTTGCCACTTTCAACGATATTAACAACAATTATCGTAATGGCACTTGCACAAGGTTTATTACAATTAATTATGTTCATGCACTTAAGAGAAGGAGAAGGTACAATTCAAATCCTTACAATGATATACAGCTTCTTTGTTGCAATCGCAACAATCGGTCTTACTGTATGGATTTTCTTCTCTATGTAATGAACAGAAAATGGACTGCTGAGATAATCTCAGCAGTCTTTTTATTTATTCCCCTCCCCTTTTATCCATATTACGGAAATTACAACATTATCATGTAAACCATACTTATTATGACAAATGTTAAGAAAACTCTTTCTTTATGAAATCGAGTTCACATGCATTGCTTTTCTTCCTATAATATGACTAAAATAAGTACTATATTATTTGAAGGGAGAGAACGCAGTGGAACATCATTCCTCAGTCTTATCACTTATGATTGTTGTCGCAATCGCGTTTTTCATTCCCCTTTTGTTACAACGCTTTAAACTAAAAGCACTTCCTGTCGTTGTTGCAGAAATTATCGCAGGAATTTTTGTAGGAAAAAGTGGATTTAACGTTATTGAGCCCGACATGTGGCTCCAGGTCTTATCAACACTAGGATTTATCTTCTTAATGTTCTTAAGCGGTTTAGAAATCGATTTTTCTATCTTTAAACAAAAAGGGAAAAAGAATACGACGAACGAACCAAACACGTTCCAAGTAGCAAGCATTATCTTTTTATTCATTTTCATCTTATCCTACGCTATATCACTTATATTCGTATGGCTTGAATTTGTAGATAGTGCCTTATTTATGACATTAATTATTTCAACAATTTCTTTAGGTGTTGTTGTTCCAACATTAAAAGAAAATAACTTAGGGAAAACAGCAATTGGCCAAATCATTTTATTAGTTGCTGTTATTGCTGACCTAGTTACAATGATTCTACTCGCTGTATTTGTCGGATTGAACTCTGAAAGTGGCCAAAGCATGTGGCTTCTTCTCGTTCTATTTGGTGCAGGTATTGTCATTTACTTTGTGGCAAGACGCTTTAAAAATATTCCATACCTAGAAAATATAAAAGCTGGTAGTGTACAAATTGACACACGTGCTGTTTTTGCACTCATTTTAATCTTAGTCGGATTATCTGAATCTGTTGGTGCAGAAAATATTTTAGGGGCCTTTTTAGCAGGTGTACTCGTATCCTTATTATCACCAAATGAAGATATGGTTGAAAAACTTGATTCCATCGGATATGGTTTCTTCATCCCAATTTTCTTTGTTATGGTCGGGGTTAATTTAGAAGTATGGTCTATTTTTAAAGAGCCTTCTAGTATGCTAATGATTCCGATTTTAATTGTCGGACTCTTTATTTCAAAATTATTACCATCACTCGTACTAAGAAAATGGTACCCACGTAATATTGTATTAGGAAGTGCCATTTTATTGACATCGACACTTTCATTGGTTATCGCCGCAGCACAAATTGGTGAAAAGCTAAATATCATTAGTACCAGTCTATCTGCTTCACTTATTTTGAGTGCAGTTATTACATGTATTTTTGCACCTGTATTCTTTAAAAAGATGTTTCCAAAGGTGGAAACACCAAAACCAAAAGTTTCTATTATTGGTGCAAGTCGAATCACCCTTCCATTATCACTTGATTTAAAACGCGAAGATTATGATGTGACACTATACATGATGCGTCAAAATAAAGTAAATGCAGAGGAAGCAAAGTCTCATGACTTCCCGATTGTAAAACTAGATACAATCACTATAGAAGGATTAGAAGAACAAAAAGCATTCGATGCAGATCGCGTTGTTGTTGCAACAAGCGATGATGAACAAAACTTATTATTAGCAGAACATGCGAAAGAATTAGGCGTTGAACATGTTATTGCAAGCGTAGAAGATCCACTTCTACAAGAAAAAGCAACACAAGAACATATTGCCGTATTCTCGACCATCAACTCTACACGAATTTTATTACGTGCACTCATCGATAGACCGAGTCTCGTTCGTTTAATTACGACAGCAAATGAAACAGTTCGTGAAGTTGAATTACGTAGTAATAAATATAACGGTTTACCACTTCGTCGCTTACCATTCCTAGGTGACGTGCTCATCATTCAAATTTACCGTGGTAATAAAGCACTCGTACCACATGGTGATACAAAATTACAACATGGTGATACGCTCCTTGTAACAGGTTCAAAAGAACACATTGATACAATGAAAAACATACTAGAATAGCAGAAAGTCCCCTTTCGAAATTGAGAGGGGACTTTTTTAGTACATAATATTCACAAAATTTTTCTTAAGATTATCGTTTTTTAATGGTAAAATATTACTATCACATATTATGGGGATGAATCACACTATGTCTATTTCAACTTTAGCTCTTTTATTATTGGCAGAGGTACTCGTTGCCATTATTCTTATCGGCATTAGCATTGAAATTTGCAGCTATGGATGGAAGAAATCCAATGGCACGAAATACTTTTGTCTCTTTCTTTCTCTTCTCATTGGTACTAGTAGCATATTAGGCCTTTGTGTTGCGCCGGCCTATTTTTTTCTGCAACTTATTGAGAAATCCTCATAAGAAAGGACAATAATATGATTACAATCAAACATATTGATGCCTCTGAAACATATAAACTACGGCAAAATATTTTGCGACCGAATCAACAGTTAGATGATTGCAAATATCCATCTGATTATGAAACAAATTCCTTTCATCTCGGTGCCTTCTTAAATGATGAACTCATTAGTATCGCGTCTTTCTCATCTGAAGCAGAGCCTTCCTTACAAGGTAATAACCACTATCGTTTACGAGGCATGGCTACAATTCCCACCTTTCGAAAGCAACATGCTGGTCGCTCATTAATTAATCATGCCGAAACCATTCTAAAAGAACGCCAAGCAACAGTACTATGGTGTAATGCTCGTATTACCGTTGCAGATTACTACAAACGATTAGGATTCCTTGAACATGGTGAAATATTTGATATCGATCCGATTGGACTTCATAAATTGATGTATAAAACGTTATAAATCATCTAATATAGCCCTCTCCATATGGAGAGGGCTATATTATGATTCATTATCTTCATCTCTTATTGATTTTTTATAATAATAGACATACAAAAAAGGAACGAAAGAACAAAGAAATACAATAATACCAATTATTCCTGCATCTAGTATAGAAGCATCAGGCGTTACAATCATATGAATTCCTATGATAGCACCCGTAAATATAATCGGAATAAGTAACAATTTGAAAAAATAGCTACGTTTTACTGGCTCTCCGCTTTCATGCACTTCAATTGATTGTTTCAAATTTAAAAAGTTTACAGACATGATTCCAACCATAAATAATAGTAGTAAATCAGACACAGCTTCATATCCTGCTTACTTTATAACATAACGGTAAAAAAATCATACTTAATATTACAAGTTCTATAATATGAATGCCATTCTAATATGCTTTTAATCCTTGAATCATTAAACGTTCATCTTTCACAATTCGCATTGATCTCTTTCACTCCCTCTCCTCCCAAAACAAATCATTTAATGTTTGGTTTAACGCATAACAAATATTCAAACACAACTCTAAAGAAGGGTTATACTTCCCTTTTTCAATTAAACTAATCGTTTGCCTTGTAACTCCTACTTTTTCTGCTAATTGTTGTTGTGTTAAATCTAGCTGAACACGAGCAACTTTTATTTTACTTACAGCCAATCCCTGTCCCTCCCTCACTATTAATCGCAACATATATATTCCATTATTCAATTTATAAATTACATAATAATTAAACTTCTTTTTCATGTCTTATATTAGGTTCCTACAAATTAAACTTTCACTTTATTATACACGAAAAAAGGGTACTTCCTACGAGAAGTACCCTTTCCTATATGATTATAAGAACAAATGACATCCAAATAAAATTGCAAAGAAATACAGAAGTGGATGAACTTCCATTCCTTTTCCTTTCACAATTTTTAAAATTGGATAGATTAAAAATCCAAGCGCAATTCCGTTCGCAATACTAGATGTTAATGGAATCCCTACGAAAATTAAAAATGCGGGCAGTGCATCTTCAAATTCACTCCAATTAATATCTCTTATGCTTTGCGCCATTAGACTTCCTACAATGATTAACGATGGAGCAGTAATTGCTGCTACACTAGATAAAGAAGCGATAACAGGGCTGAAAAATGCAGTAACGATCGTTAAGCAAATTACTACAATGCCTGTTAATCCAGTTTTACCACCTGCTGCAATTCCCGCTGACGATTCAATCGTTGCTGCTGTTGGGCTTGTCCCAAATACAGCTCCCGTTGTACCACCAATTGCATCCGCAATAAATGCTTTACCAAAACGTTTTTCAGCATTATCTGTATTTAAACCCGCTTGCTTAATCAGGCCAAGCAAAGCACCTGTTGTATCAAATAATAATACAAGTAAAAATGAAAAAACAACGCCGTATAATCCATATTCAATTACATCAGAAAATGCAGTCATCGGATTTGAAACAATGATTCCGTTTGGTAAATGAGGGATAGCTGTAATCTTATCCCCAAATTTAAGTTGCCTTGTAAAAAAGGCAATAATGCCTGTCACAATCATACTAATAAACAACGCACCACTCACACGTAATGCCATTAACACCGCTGCTAACACTAAACCAACTAATGTTAAAATAACAGCTGGTGAATGAAAATCTCCAATTGTAACTAAATTAGATGGGTGATCCACGATAATTCCAGAGAGACGAAGACCAATGAAAGCAATAAATAGCCCAATTCCACCTGCAATTGCCTGTTTTAGGCTATCTGGAATTGCGATAATAAGTTTCTGACGAAATGATGTGAAAGACAATAAAAGAAAAATAATACCTGTAACAAATACTGCTGAAAACGCAATAACATATGTAATACCTTCTGCCTTTTGTACAACCGAATAAGCAAAATACGCATTCATCCCCATTGCTGGAGCAATAACAATCGGATAGTTTGCTAAAAACGCCATACATAATGTTCCGACAACTGTTGCAATAATGGTTGCCGTAAATGCTTGATCAAATGGTACACCTGCATCAGATAATATTTTCGGATTGATGACAAGAATGTACGCAAATGTAAAAAATGTTGTGATGCCAGCTAAAATCTCTTGCTTCACAGAAGTGCTATACTTTTGTAATTGAAACATACTTTGGTACCCTTCCTACACAATGAATTATTATCACACATTCTTTTCTTATTATTATGCGAGAAAATGTAATACTTAATCTTACCAACGACTAAAAATAAGAGTCAATATATTGAGTAATAGTTCGAATTTTAAGTTTAGGTCTGACGAATTGAAAAACGGAAAGAAAAACCCTTCTTATAGGTGGGAAAGAGCGTCCGGCCATGCATAGAAGCGGTCAGGTCCTATTTTAGCCCCATGCCACGTTTTAAACAAAAGGAGAAAACGAGTGGAGGTCTCCTTTTGTTTACATAGCTGTGATTTATATGTAGAAAATCAAAATGCATTTTTACACTTCCCTTTTTAGCTGGGAGAGAGTATCCGGCCATGCATAGAAGCGACCTGGCCCTTTTTAGCTCCATGCTGCGCTTAGAACAAAGAGAAAACACAAATACAAGTTATCCTCAATTATATATTGAAAAATCCAAATGGTTTTATATATTACAGCACAAAATAATTGTTTTTGTAGCATAACAGACAGAAATATTTTATAATTTAAAATAGTTGCACTTCAAGTAAGCGCATTCAATTCTTTCATCCTATAAGGAGGCTTTTTATGCAGCAAACAAACAAATCAGGAACTTTAAACCGCGGTCTAAAACAAAGACACATCACATTGATGTCTCTTGGATCCGCTATTGGCGTAGGACTATTTTTAGGATCTGCTTCCGCTATAAAATTAGCTGGACCTTCTATTCTATTAGCCTATATGATTGCTGGACTCGTTATCTTCTTCATTATGCGTGCTCTTGGGGAAATGGCAATTGAACAACCAGTTGCTGGTTCTTTTAGTAAATATGCATATGATTATTTAGGACCGTTAGCAGGTTATATCACTGGTTGGAACTACTGGTTTTTATGGGTTATTACTTGCATGGCGGAAATTACTGCCGCTGGTATCTATATGGAGTTTTGGTTCCCAGATATCCCGCGCTGGATTTGGGCATTAATGGCTCTCGTATTAATGAGTGCATTCAACTTTTTATCTGTAAAAGTATTCGGGGAACTTGAATTTTGGTTTGCTTTAATTAAAATTGTCACAATTATCTGTATGATTGTAATTGGGACAGGCATTATTCTATTTGGATTTGGAAATGATGGTATCGCGACTGGAATTTCAAATCTTTGGTCACATGGCGGCTGGTTCCCAAATGGTTTTTCTGGGTTACTTCTTTCCTTACAAATGGTTTTATTTGCTTATTTAGGAGTCGAACTTATCGGCGTTACAGCTGGTGAAGCACAAAACCCGAAGAAAACACTCGCGAAAGCAATTGATAACGTATTTTGGCGTATTTTACTGTTCTATGTTGGTGCCTTATTTGTTATGATGGCAATTTATCCATGGAATGAACTTGGCGATAAAGGAAGCCCATTCGTATTAACATTCCAACAAATTGGTATAGCAAAAGCAGCTGGGATTATTAACTTTGTTGTCTTAACGGCAGCTCTTTCTTCTTGTAACGGTGGTTTATTTAGTACAGGACGTATGTTATTTACATTAGCAGCGCAAAAAAAGGCACCTGAAAAATTCGGCCGTTTAAATAAAAATGGCATTCCAAGTAATGGAATTATAGCGACTTCATTAGTCTTATTAGTTGGTGTTATATTAAACTACCTTGTTCCTGCTAAAGTATTTACATGGCTTACTAGTATTTCAACGTTCGGTGCGATTTGGACATGGGGTATCATATTAGTTGCTCAAATTCGTTTCCGTAAAGGGTTAGCAGAAAATACGAAGCAAAATTTAACGTACAAAATGCCTTTGTATCCATTAAGCTCTTATTTCTCACTCGCTTTCCTTGCATTAGTATTAGGAATTATGGCTTATTCAGAGGATACACGAATTGCATTAATTGTTGGGCCGATTTGGTTAATTTCATTAGCAGTTGTATATTACTTAAAAGGGTTCCATAGGATAGATGCTGCACCAAATTCAAAAGTTAGTTAAATATGTTACCCCTTCCTTATAGCGAGGAAGGGGTTTTCCTATTTTTCACACAAATATTTATCAACAAAATTCACGTTATTTTTACAAATTTTTTGTATTTTTTATATTTATTTTCATTAAAAAATCCATTACATTATTAAAGCACATATATTTATTATTAGGGGGATTCTTCTATGAAGAACAAAAAATGGCTTAAACTTTCTTTAGCAACAGCAATTACACTCAGTATCGGAAGCGCTTATATTCCACCTGCTTTCGCTGAAGGTGCTACAGATCCAGCACCTGAAATTACTGCAAAAGTTGTGAATCAAAACAATGGGAAGAAAGTATTATTTGATAATACACATGGGCAAACAGCAGGTACTGCTGATTGGGTCATTGATGGTGGTTTTTCCGATTTCGGAAATGGTATTGCTAAAAATGGATATTTTGTGAAAGAGCTTCGCCAATCTACACCTATTACATATGAAAATTTAAAAGATTATCATGTATTTATCGTTCCTGAAGCAAATATTCCTTATAAAAAATCTGAACAAGATGCTATGTTACAATATGTTAAAAATGGTGGTAGTATTTTCTTTATCGCAGATCATTATAATGCTGACCGAAATAAGAACCGCTGGGATTCTTCAGAGGTGTTTAATGGATACAGACGTGGTGCATGGGACAACCCTACAAAAGGTATGTCTGATGAAGAAGCAAATTCTCCAGCAATGCAAGGAGTAGAAAGCTCCGATTGGTTATCACAAAACTTTGGTATTCGCTTTCGCTATAATGCACTTGGAGATGTTTCCGCCAAAAATATTGTATCACCTGAACAATCCTTTGGTATTACAAAAGGGGTTTCATCAGTAGCTATGCATGCTGGTTCTACACTTGCCATTACAAACCCTAAATTAGCAAAAGGAATCGTATACCTTCCAGAAAACCCATCAAAATGGAATAACGCTGTTGATAGTGGTGTTTATAATGGTGGCGGTATTGCAGAGGGTCCTTATGCTGCTATCGCTAAAATTGGTCTTGGAAAAGCAGCATTTATCGGCGATTCTTCTCCTGTTGAAGATGCCTCGCCAAAATATGTTCGTGAAGATACAGGACAAACAAAAAAAACATATGATGGGTATAAAGAAGAAAGTGACGCTATCTTATTAGAAAATATTGTGAATTGGTTATCTAAACAAGAAACCTATACAAGTTTAGATCAAGTAAATGGCTTACAACTGGATAACCCAACACCTTTACAAACATTTGAACACCCTAATTTATCAACTGAGCCACAACCAGAACCTTGGAGCGCTCCAAATCAAGGATATCAATGGTTCAATACAAATACATTTAAGCCAGGTTCATATGGATATAGTGGTACAATAACTACTCCTGTAAATAATTACGTAGTTACGCATCCTACTATTCTGCCAAGCAATGCAGTATTCCAAGTAAAAATTCAATTAAATAACTTATTACCAAATACAACATATAATAATTATTCTCTAGGGATTTTCACAACTGGAGGAACACAAGTTGCGAAAATCCAAAATGAAAATGGTACTTGGCCTTCTAACTTTGGATATAGTAATGCATTCTCTTTCATAACAAACAGTCTAGGTTTTTCTGAAAAAGTAGTAAATGTACAACTCGCACCAAATACAACTGGACAAGCCACTTTGCGTCTTCGTCAAAATACAACGACAAAATATAATGAAACTGTCACTATTAATAATAAATAGTAAAAAAAGCAATCCTAAATGGATTGCTTTTTTACTACTCATCTTTTTCTTTCGAGAAAAACATTCTAGAAATAACAATTCCTAGTCCACCAACAAGTAAGAATAATACGGCACGAATCATCATTGATACTTCTGGTAAATCTAAGAAGAATAACTTACTAACTGTTACAACTAACACAACTAATCCAGCATATAATATTTCAGTCATTCCTCTATTACGTCCAAACCAAACTGCAACTAAAGCATATATCATCCATAAAAGAGAGACAGATACACTGATAATACTTCCATTTGTTGAAAGAACCTCTCCTATTCTCGTAATCGTAATAAATACAAGTATCATAAAGCCGTACAGTGTGATCGAATACACATGTTTTCCAAACTGTTGTAACATTGGTTTCACTCTCATCATGCCATAATAAAATGTTCCAAGCAAAATGAAATGAGCTACAAAAGCAGCTGACATAAATGTTTCAAATGGACTAACGAGCGTTTGAAGCATACCAATCGCATAAATGACAGCACTTATATGAAACTTAATTTCTTGCTTCAATTTAACAGAAGTAATGATACCTAAGAACCCTTGTAACATTAAGACAATCGATCCATTTACTAAGCTGAACTCATATAGAATTGCTAAACTAAATGATCCCATTGCAAATCCAAATAAAAGATCGGTAAATAATGATTTTTTATTTTTTCTATATTCAGCTGCAAACATTACAGTGTGTACAACTGTACTAATTAATAATCCCCCTGTTGTAAAGTTTGGAATTTTTACAATCGCTAAAATAAAGAAGATTGCATTCGCACTAAACAGCGCCATTCTAGGTTGATAAATAAAACTTCGATTCGTAAACATATGCCAAAAAAGTGTAAGATGAATAAATCCATAAACAACTGTTAATTGCACATTTAAGTTTCCAAGTAACGCCGTCATAATGACAAAGAAGACAAACGTGACAAGTACAGAAACACAATAAGACACCATATATAAATATTGATAACGATTTTTATACGCATACCATAATAAACTAATCGTTAATATCATCTCATACCCAAAGAAAATGTAAGAATTTGGTGTTGTACTATTCAATAAGAACGGTACAAAAAATGCTCCTACAGATACAAATATAGCGAGATACTCAGATTGATATCGCTTAGCAAGATAAATACCGAGTATAATCCAAATAATATTGAGTACAAATGCAATGCTTGCCGGGAAAAAGTCATACAAATAATGGGCAGCAAATGTCGTTAAAACGATCCCCGTAATACTCCCACCAGCTAATACTAATCCTAGTGCTTGACGTTCCTGTTTTATTTGCATATCACCTACATAGTACAAACCAATTGATAATACTACGCCAAATACAATCCGAATTGCTGGAGTAAGTAATCCAGCATCTACTCCCGCTTTAAATAGCCAAATTACCCCAAGGAGCATAATGGCAACGAAAATACGTGGGAGCCACGTTTGACAAAATTTTATAATATCAAATGGCTCAGGCTTAAACGCAGATATATCTACTTGTTTTAATTCTGGCTTCTCCACACCTTCTTGATTAACGACTATTTCTTCTTTTCGTACATTTTGTTTTGGAATACTGACTTCTGGTTTTTCTTCAATAGATTCCCGTTTCCTCTGCTCTCTCTCTTGTTGATTTTTTTCTTCCTCTATTTTTCTTTGCTGTGCCTTTAGCTCATATAGTGCCTCTTGAATCGTATCAATCGCTATTTCTAGCGCTTCTATTTTTTTATTTACATCCTGTTTCACTCGCTCTCCCCCCTTTAATTATGCTGCTAAAATGGTAATATATATAATTGGTTAAATTATCCATTACTTACATCATACTATTAGCCTATTCATTTTTTAAAGGAATTCTGTGTAAATTTCTCAATTTCATAAATAAAAACCTCCTTTCAATTGAAAAGAGGTTTTATTTTCTACTACTTCTTCTATTTTTTTGTAAGAATGCTTACAATCACCCCTAAACAGCCACCTACAATTGCTGGAATAACCCATCCTACTCCCTCTGTATATAAAGGAATGTATTCTAATATAGGTGTCCATTTTGAAAGTAGCACATTGCGATTTAAAATATCTATTCCACTAAACACCGCTACTAGTCCAATCGTTACTGAATATATATACGTATACCTACTAATATACTTATGAAACAGTCCTAAAATAATAAGTGTTAAAGCAATTGGATAAATAAATCCAAGAATAGGAACGGATACTTTTAAAATTTGTGTTAGCCCTAAATTAGCAAGAATCATACTAACAACACTTAAGACACAAGCCCACACTTTATAAGAGACTTTTGGAAATACTTCCGTAAAAAACTGGCTACAAGATGTAACAAGACCAATCGATACACATAAACAAGCAACAGTAAAAATAATCCCTAATAAGACCATACCGCTTTGTCCAAATAATTTAGTCATCACATGAGCTAATACTTGAGCACCATTATCAAACTTTCCAAGTGAACCACTTATTGATCCAACATATCCGAGAATAATGTAAATAAGAGATAATAAGAGACCAGCGCCAATACCTGCCATGCTCATATACTTAGCTAAGCTTTTTTCATCTTGTACTCCTTTAGCGCGCAAAGCATTTGCTACAACAATTCCAAAGATTAACGCTGCTAGTGCATCCATCGTTAAATACCCATCTAAAAACCCTTGAAATACCGCAGATTGTTTATAGTTCCCTATCGGTACTTGAACTTCTCCTACGGTTATAATCATACTTTTTATAAAAATAAGAGCAATCATACATAATAATAAAGGTGTTAACAGCTTTCCAAACAGCCCTATCAATTTCGATGGTGACAAACTTAGCCAATATACAATACTAAAAAAGACAACCGTATAGATGAGTAGTAATACACTACTCTTCTCTGGAATGAACTGGCCTGGTCCCATTTCAAAGGCTAAACTTCCGGCACGTGGTATACCAAGTCCAGGACCGATAAACAAATAAATTAAACATGGAAAAATAATTGCAAACGAAGAATGGACACGATTGACTAATCTTTGGAAACTTCGAGCTTTAGCAATTGCTATTACACCTAATATTGGAAGTCCAGTTGCTGATATAATAAAGCCGAGCAATGCAACCCACACATGTTCCCCTGCTTCATATCCAAGGAAAGGTGGGAAAATCAAATTCCCAGCCCCGAAAAACATCGAGAATAGCATAAGACTCATAAGCAAAATTTCTTTTTTCTGTAATGATTTCATTTCTTTCTCCTTTTTTACTTTTAAATAAGATGGAATCCTTCTCATCCTATATACATCAATTCTAATTTTTCAACATATAAGTTACAGCTAGATAAACAAAAGCAGACCTCCACTCGTTTCTTACTTTTGTTTTTCATGGCACGGGGCTAAAAAAGGCCCTGACCGCTTCTATCTATGGCCGGATCCTCTTTTCCCCTTAAAAAGAAAGGTTTTATATGTTTTTTTATTCTCCACTAGAACAAACATAGTCCATAGTCTACCACAAAAAAAATTCCCATTCTATATCTATAAAGGTTTCCAATTTCTTCTGAAAAATCGACCTTTATTGACATTTAATAGTTAATAAAGTAAACTATTAAATATACAAAACTATTAACTTTGTTTTCGTTTGTGTCAGGAGGAAACTTATATGGAATCAGCGATACAACTTGAGAAAAAACAACAAAGAAACAAGAAACATCCTCCAGGTTTATATCTCCTCTTCTTCACAGAAATGTGGGAACGATTTAGTTACTATGGATTACGAGGATTATTAACACTATATTTAACAACAACTTTAGTAAGCGGTGGTCTTGGGTTTAGTCCCGGGTGGGCACTTTCTATCTATGGCTTTTACACTGGAGCGTGTTACTTTACTCCAATGATTGGTGGATACTTAACTGACCGATTTCTTGGAAGACGCTTAGCTATCACGATAGGTGGCGTGACAATGGCAATCGGTAACCTTACACTCTTTGCCCTGCAAAACCAAGTCGGCCTATACCTTGGACTCGCGCTTATTATTATTGGTAATGGTTTCTTCAAACCAAATATTTCTACGCTTGTCGGAGAACTGTATGAAGAAAATGACCCAAAACGCGATAGTGCATTTACCATTTTCTATATGGGTATTAACGTCGGTTCATTTTTAGCTCCACTCGTTTGCGGATTTTTATCAGAAAATTTATTCAAAACAACAGTAGATGGTATTGTTCATTATGGCTTCCGTTACGGATTCTTAGCCGCTTCAATCGGTATGATTATCGGACAAATTTTATTTACAACATTGTCTAATCGCTTCCTTGGTGATATCGGTAAAAAACCAACAAGAGATTTGCAAGCAGCATCAGGCAAAGAAACAGCTGGTAATACACCACTTACAAAAAAAGAAAAACAACATACAGCAGTTATCGTTATTCTAACTTGCTTCGTTGTCTTCTTCTGGGCTGGTTTTGAACAAGCTGGTAGCTCATTAACGCTATATACAAACAAGTTTGTTGATCGTTCTATATTCGGATGGGAAATCCCAACATCTTGGTTCCAATCAGTCAATCCATTGTTTATCATTTTGCTTGCCCCTGTTATTTCAGCACTATGGGCTAAGCTTACTACAACAAAACGTGGAGATTTAAAAATCCCAACAAAAATGGGACTCGGTATGATTTTACTTGGAATCGGTTATATCGTTCTCGTTATCGCTACATTAAAAACAGGTAGTGATGAACACAACATTACAGAGCAAGCAAACCTATTATTTATTGTTTTTACTTATCTTTTCCATACATTAGGTGAATTGTTCTTATCACCTGTTGGATTATCGATGGTTAGTTCCCTTGCACCAGTAAAACTCGCTTCATTACTAATGGGTGTTTGGCTAGCTAGTTCAGGTATTGCCAACATTTTAGGTGGCCAACTCGCTAGTTTTACAACTTCACTTGGATATTCAGAAGTATTTACTGTCATTGGAGCCGTAGCCATCGTTCTAGGATGTGTTTTATTATTACTTTCTAAAAAACTAGTAAAATGGATGGACTAAAAAAGCTGAGGGATTGCTCCCTCAGCTTTTTATTTTCTTAGTCTGAACAAAATCTCCTGTAACAACAAAACGCTTGGAGTTATCTGATACAGACACACATGTAATAAGTGTAACTTCCGTTTTCCCGTGATCTTCTACTACTTCCCATTTATCAGGCGTTACTTCTGATACATTCTTAACAGCATACTCATACTCGTTTTCATTATCATATAAATAAATTTTATCGTTCTTTTTTAACGAAGATACATCACTAAACAAAACACCCTTTTTAGACATGTTATGTCCTGCTAATGCATAATTTTCTTTGCCCATCTCTTGCTTCTCTTTTACAGTCGCTGCTCCTGATAATAAGTTTTTCTCAGTAGAAGCATTTAAAATAGGTAATTTTAATGAAATGCTTGGAATTTCAATACGGCCAATTACTTGTTTTTTATCTAATGATGCATTTGCTACCTCTGATAAATCAGGCTGATCAATTTTAGATGCATCTACAAATTTTGTTTCATGCTTTTCGTATTCCATCTTCTGAACAGCTTGTACATTTTCTGTTTGCTTTTTCTCTGCCATATATCCGTCATAAAATGGCTTACCAATTAAAATACCACCTACAACAAATAACAGAACTGCTAATATACTATACATTCTCCTCTTATTCATACATAATTCCTTTCCATTACAAAATCTTACTTCTATATACGATGATAAAGTAAGATAGCTTTATGTACAAGTGTTAGACGGAAGGAAAAAGCTTATTGACCTATATGATAAAAAAGACGTGCACGCGGCACGTCCTTACGCAATTTTATTTCGATAAAGAGAAACATGGAATATCATCATTTGAATAAAGAAAATAAAAAATATAATATATAGTGGATATCCTAGGACATATAGGTGTACCACAGGCGAAAAGGTCAAGAGTCCAATTGCACAAGGTAAAACATACCACAATGAAACAAATGTTGTACGGAAGGCTTTTCCAGTAAGTTCTTCCTCACGCTCATCTTCTTGTGGAAATAATAAAGGAAACATCCAAAAAGATAATTTCTTATATTTTTTCTTTTGTACGTTATAGAAAATATTCGATATAACTGTTGCAATCAATAACAATAAAAGCGGTACTATATTTATTGTTATCTCAAATGGTACTTGCTCATTTTGAATAACATTTGCAAGCTCAATAACAGCATAATAGAGTTCAATAAACGTCCAACTAGCTAACCCAATAAACAACACATTCACCACATAGGACAAAATGATTCTATTCACCTTTTTCTCCTTCCTTATTTAAAACAAACACATCCTCCATCTTTAAATCAAATACATCAAAAAATCGTCAGTGCTAATAACAGTGATGGAACGTAATCGCCCTTTTCAATTGCTGCAATTGTTTGCCTTGTTACGCCAACTTTTTCAGCTAATACGCTTTGCGTGAAATTAAAACGGGCTCTTAGCTCCTTTACTCTATTACAAATGGTCAAATTTACCACATATTACCATTACTGTATACTAGACTTTACAAAATGTAAACTTAACTTAACATTAAACTCACAAAAAAATCCAACTTTACCTAATGTAAAGTTGGATTTGATTTTAACTTAAAATTGTAACTTTAACGTTTTTTCGTCCCCAAGTACTAGATGAAGCTTTATCTGGCATCAATACATCAATTCTATATCCTTTAATAGCACCGCCAGTATCTCCTGCAATTGCTTCACCATATCCATCAACATACACACGAGATCCTAATGGAATAACAGCTGGATCTACAGCAATCAATTTCATTCCTGGGTTTGCAGTTAAGTTATGACCCAATTTAGATTTTACAATTTCACCTGGTTTATAGCCATTCTCAGCTGGATCAGCTGTATAAGCAGTTGCCTCTACATAAATCTCCCGTCCACCTTTAGCCGGTTTTGATTCTGGCTGAGGAGCTGGTGCTTTTGTTGTATTTTCGGATTGTTTAGGTGCTGGTGCTGAAGTTGTTTGCTTAGAAGCTTCTTCTCTCGCTTTTGCTTCTTCCTCTTTTTTTGCTTTTGCTAAAGCTTCTTCTCGTTCTTTCGCTTCTGCTTCCGCTTTCGCCTGAGCTTCCGCTGCTAATCTTGCCGCCTCTTGTTCACGCGCAATTGTTTCTTGTACTTCTTTCATGTTTGCTTCAATTTTTGATTTTTCTTGTTCTGCTAAATTAATTTGACTTGCGATTTGATTATACTTTGCTTGCACAGCTTGTAAGTTTTCTTGGCGCTTTTTCAAGTTTTCTTGTAAGTCAGCTTGTGCTTTTGATAATTTTTGCTTATCTACTTCTAAAGATGCCTCTTTTTCGTCAATTGCTTTTTTATCTTCTTCAATTTGACGAAGATCTTGTTCTTGCAGACGTAAAATTTCTTTATCTGCATCTAAAATTGTAGATACTGCATTCATACGTTGTAAGAAATCAGCAAAGTTCTTTGATTCTACTACAACTTCGACTACTAAACTCGTATTTGAGCTATTTTGAACAGAAACCATACGTTTTTTCATAATATCTTTACGAGCAAGTACTTTATTTTCCAAAACGATAATTTCTCCCTTTTTCTGTTCAATTTGCTTATGTGTTTCATCGATTTTACGCTGAATAGCAGCTTGTTCCTCTTTGTTTTTTGTAATTGTATTATTTAAATTATGTAGTTCATTTTCAATACCTTGTATTTCTTTATTAACAGCTTGCTTCTCTTGTTCTTTTTGCTGAATATCATTGCTATTCTGCTGCAATTGCTGCTGCATGTTGTTCAGTTTCTCGTCGTTTGACTCAGCTTTGACAGCGACTGTACTAGAAAGACCAATAATTCCTGCTAATACTAGACTACTGATTCGCTTAAAATAGTTCATAATCCGACTCCCTTCTCATACAGTTATACATGATTTATTTTACAGTTTGTTTACAAACTCATTAAATACACTTTATTTTTAATGACAAAAAAACAAAAACAAACCATAAAATGTAATAAACTTTTAACTTTTAATAACTGTTTTTCATACAAATCTTACAAAAACATAGATTCGTATATTAGAAATAACAGATTACACGACATTAAAAGCATTGTCAAATCCTGTAGGAACCATGCTGATACAAAATTAGTCTTTTTACAGTTTATGACAACCTACTACAAAGTATTTAAATCCAAATTAAAAAACTGACATATCAAGCTTTTACGGACAGTTCATCTCCCATCTAACTTCTTTGCTTTCATTGAATTTTGATGTGGGAGTATTAATACGGATAAAAAATTTGTCGTCTTCCTTTTATTTACTTTGAATTTTCAGAATAGTATAATATTAAGCGTATCATGTATTATCCTATTCGTTACGAACAGGATGAATCGATACTACAAATATACCCTAACTTCGGAAGAATAACAGGAGGGATTGCACATGTTCTGACTGAAACAGGATATTCATTCTAATTTCTCATTACTAATACAAAAGGGGTGCAATCATGTTTATTGTTACAAAACTTATCCATATTAAATTTGGTTATGAAGAAAAAATTATTCGTTCTTTACAAGAATACTATCCAAACTCTGGTGCATACGGATTTATTAATCTAGAATTTTCTCGTATGAAGCGTACTGAATATGGCAACGAGTATATGATTCGTATATTATGGAAAACACAACAAGATTATCATGAGTGGATTTCTCGAAAACAAGAAACTACAACTATGCCATGGAAACAACAATTCCAAAGTTATATTCTCTCGTCAAAATCCAATGCTATACATGTTAAATATCCGCACTAAAAAAGCCTTCTGCAACATTGCAGTAAGGCTCTTACCCATTCCCCTTACCTATCGAAACAATTCGGCCTCTAAAAAATAAAATTTGATTTTACATTTTATTAAGGCTATAATAAAAACCGAATTTTTTCGAAAGGAGCCACATTTTGACAGCTTATTTATTTCCTATTAAAACAGCATTTATTCTATTTCCCCTTTTAGCAATGATTCTATTGATTCCATTTTTAATATTTAATTACAGGAAATATGGCTATTTAAATAAATGGCGTTCATTTATTTTATACTCTTTGCTTCTTTATTTGCTAAACGCTTATTTTCTTGTTATCTTACCGCTGCCACAAACTTATGATACATGTAGTCTGCAGCCTGCTAATACACAGCACGTTCAGCTTGTGCCATTTTATTTCATTCAAGAAATTAGCAACCATACAGCAGCGATATTAGCAAAGCCTGCTACCTATTTCTACTTATTAAAAGAATCTGCCTTTTTACAAGTTGTATTCAACGCACTGTTAACGATTCCATTTGGCATATATTTACGTTACTATTTCCGTCTTGGCTTTTTACAAACAATCTTCTTTTCCCTTTGTCTCTCACTATTTTTTGAAGTGACACAAGTAACTGGATTGTACGGTATATATAATTGTGCGTATCGTTTATTTGATGTTGATGATCTATTTTTAAATACACTAGGAGGGGCAGTTGGTTATTTTATTGCACCAATATTCACGTACTTCCTTCCTAAATCAAATGAATTAGATGCACATGTCGATTTAGCTACGAAACCAGTCGGATTTATTCGTCGTCTTATCGCACTGCAAATTGATTGGATTTTCTTATCCATTGTTGTACCAGCTATAAAAAATAAAGGGAATTCTATTTTCATTTCTAGTATCCAGTCTTATACGAATCTATATGAGCTTATTTTTATCATATGTGCGGTCTTCATTTATTTCATCTTCATTCCGTATTTAACGAACGGAAAAACAATTGGTAAAGCACTTCTACGTATTCAAATAAAAGGGAAAAGTGAACGAATTACCATTAAGGAATTATGCATTCGTTACGGCCTGTTCTATTTTGTTTTAGGTGGAATGAACTATATTCTCTCTAGTAGTTCCATATTGAATCAAGCTCATCCATTAATTATGTTCATTATATTACTGTTTATGTTCTCAATTAATGGTCTCTTCATTCTACATGTCTTATTACATGTATTTAGTCGAGATAAATTATTATTTTATGAGCATATAAGCCATACAAGAAATGCAATTACACTCAAAAAAGCTGACAAATAATTGTCAGCTTTTTTCATGAATAGAAAACATTTTTGCCAAATACGGATTTAAAAATAACGCCGTTGGATCTATTTTCTTTCTAACTTCCAAGAAAGAATGTAACTTAGGATAAATGGCTTGCAACTGTTCATATCGCATTGCATGCATTTTTCCCCAATGTGGACGTCCTTCATACTTTTGAAAAATATGTTCTATTGCTGTAAAGTATGCAGCATACTTCATTCCTTTATACATATGAACGGCAATATATGCTGAATCTCTTCCATACGTAGGGCTTAGCCATATATCATCTCCCCTTACATAGCGGCATTCAATTGGAAAATGAACTTGGAATTTCTTCCTTTCAATAAGGTTGTAAATTTCCTGGACTACATCTTTCATATACTGTGCTGGGACACTATACTCCATTTCATAAAAACGAACATTACGAGACGTAGCAAATATTTGATAACTAGGACCAATTGTTTTCGTATTCGGCACTGCCTTTGCTGATAGTCTACTAACTCCTTTACTTATAGAAGGTATGAACTTACATCCTTTAGACAATAATGAAAAAGCTATATTTTCAAGTAGTTCTGTCTTGAACTTATGCCACTTTAAATCCATACCTTTCACTGTCGTTTCATCTGTAATCTTCACTTGAACATCGTCTGAATATGGAAACACAAAAAATTCAAAATGACGATGTTTTTTATATTCTTCCAGTCTGTTCATAACAGTAGAAAACGATTCCTTTTTGCTTTCATAGATAAGCGAATAAGCTGGGATGACTTTTAATTTGACTTTTACAATAATTCCAAGCATACCAAGTGATAACTGAAATGCTTTCCAAAATTCAGGATGCTCTTTCTCAGAACAAACAATAATTTCACCTGTAGCAAGAACAGCGGTAATTTCCACTACCTGTGTCGCTAAACTCCCAAATGTAATGCCCGTTCCATGCGTTCCTGTACTAATAGCTCCTGCAATAGATTGCGAATCGATATCGCCTAAGTTTTCCTGCGCATATCCTTTATCTTCTAGTAATTTCCCTAAGTTATACAACTTTGTTCCAGCCCATACTTCCACTATGAATGATTGTGCATCTACATCTACAATCCCTTGTAGCTCATCTAGAGACATTAGAATTTCCTCTGTTTGAACAAGAGGTGTAAATGAATGTCCTGATCCAACAACTCGAATACTCTTTCCCTGTTCCTTTGCGAACTTCACTACTTCCGTTACGTCTTCTATACTTTTGGGATACATCATATATTGCGGAGTCCCTTCTACATTCCCTGTCCAATTTCTCCATTTCTGCCCTTTTATAGAAAGCATTGACCATCCCCCCGGTATGTTGAATACTCTCCTATAACTTTGTTACCTACAATACGATGCAGCGATGAAAAACGTTCGCATAGTTCTCCCGCTTTACTGTGTCGAAATAACATGACATCTCCAACGGTTAGATATTCTGAACCATTATAAAAAACGGGTGTTTGCACTTCTCCAGCTCCTTCTAAAGCTAACAACTTTGCCCCACTTGGCTCCCAAATTTCAGGTTGTTTGTCTTTCCCAACTGATCCTGAAGCAATATATCCACCACCTAGGCAAGTATATATATGAAAGTCTGGCTGTCTAACAATCGATAACGCAAAGCCAACAGCTGGTTCAAAACGAATATCTTTATAATAATCAAAGAGCTTAGGAGAGTAGAAAGCAGAACCGATTGTAATCTCTGTAACACATTCATCTTGCATTGTCGTTTTTATACTTCCTGTACCGCCTCCATTTACAAAGCGAAGCATAATTTCTTTCCCTTCTATTTCCTTCACAATATCTTGTCTTCTTTTTACTATTTCCCATGCTGATTTTCTTTTCAAATAGGAAACGACTTTATTTTTAAACCCTTGCTTTGGTACATCGTCCCCAACTCCCGCAATCTGTGCCTCATATCCCATTACACCATCTATTTGTAAAACGGAAGATTGCATTGCTTTTTCAATAACTTTTAAAACATCAGTAGTAGTACGTATCGGAGAACGTCTAACACCAAAATGAAATTGAAAAAAACGGCTACTCATATCGATATCAACACAAATTCGAAAACGTCCACCTGTTTCTATTGCAATTTTTTCTAAATAACTAATATGTTCGATGCAATCTACCATACAAGTGATTATAAATCCTTGTTTTGTAAGCAAACTAATTTCTTGCAGTGCTTGTTCATCATATACAGGGTATCCAAGCAACAAATCATTAAATCCTTGTTTTATTAAAAATGGTACTTCTCGTGGTGAAAAACACATAATGCCTTGAAAACAACTATTAGAAGATAAAATTTTCTTCATCACTGGAACAGATCGTAACGATTTACTAGCAATACGAACTTTTTTCCCTCTACATAATTGAACAATGGATTGAATATTTTTTTCTAACGCTTCTTCATCAAGAAATGCACATGGTAAGGGAACCTTTTGAAATATGTTACGCTCCACACTTTCCTCTCCCCTTCTATATATGTCTTATATATATTGGAAGAAAACTGATATTCTCCTGTATCTAAATTAAAAAAGTTTCTTCTTTACGAAGAAACTTCCTCACTATTTTATAGCAATTACTACCTCTACTATGTGTGTATGTTTGTAAATCAGAAATTAACAATCATTCTAGCGATTCCCATATGTATCAAACCAAAGCTGAATATATCCAGCTGTGACACGCTGCGCTTCTACTAAACGTTTTCCTGTTGCTGGTGTAACTTCTGCACGCCATTTATCAGCATATTCTTGCGATACAGCCGCCCAAACGAACCAATCTTTTGTAGTATCATTTACAATTCCATCATAATCTTGCTTAGCAGCTACAGCTGCTCCATGAATCCAATCTTCAGGATTTTTTCCTTTCCAATTCCAATATCCATTTCCATCAGCCACTTTATAATTATCTTTAATTGTATCTACAAAGTTTTCATATTTAGAGTGGAATCCTTGTGGATAAGAAAGATTTGTAAAGTTTGCTGCATGCATTGGTTGATTGACATCCCCTAAGTAATGAAGCGACAAACCTAAATAAAAGAATGCTTGTTTCATATCTTGTTTTTGATACGCTTCACCAGCAAGTTTAAAATATTTAGCTCCTGTTTCTTTTGCTTGCTTAGCAAAAGGAATATATGTCTTCCCTGTATCAGGATCATAGAAATGAGAAGCAAATGTACTATTATCATAGTAAGGGTTTTCATAATCAGCAGCATAAATACCATTCTCTAATTCTGTACGCCATTCATTTAATAGCACTACTTGATCTTGTTGTACAATCGTTGTGTTACGAGACATGATATCAATTGCACGATTAACAATCCATAAATGAGAGTTTACACCCTCTGTATGCTTATCTTCCGCAGACCAATATTGAATTGCCCTTACCTGCTTTCCGCCCTCATTTTCATGAGCAAATGCTACACTTTGTAATGGCGCCATTAATGTAATCGCTGCTGCTAAAGCTAATACTTTCTTTTTCATATGAAACCTCCGTTTATTATTCATTTACTTTAAATGTGTAATTTACATCATATGATTAACCTATGATTAGAATATCCCACCTTTCTACTAATTTGTATTGAGAAAATACATTATGAAAATTTTCATATCATTATAATTTTATGGGTGATATGCTTCATTTGCATTTTAGTAAACGAATATTAATCTTCTGCAAAGAAACAACTAAAATATTGTAAAAAAATAAAGCAATCCGGATTACACCTGATTGCTTTTACTCTTTTTTTCGCCCTGATAATATACTTGGCAATTGAACATTTACCGCTAGCTTATGAATAAATCCAAACACTAAACCAATTCCAATGAAAATATAGAATATCGTAAAGATTTTCCCAAAGTCTGTTTGCGGGCTAAAATCTCCATAGCCAACTGTCGTTAATGTAACGACGCTAAAATACAATGCATCAATCGTACGTAATCCCTCTACCGTGCTGTAGAAAATAGTTCCTGATATTAACGTTAGAATGGTTAACACAAATAACACTTGAAATTCTTTATCTTTCCAGGCTCTTAAACAAGCTTTTAGCATTCGTTTTAAAGTTAATAAAAATGAAAGCATGCGACTCCCCCTTCATACTCAAGCTAATTCTTCAAAGGAAAGTCTATCACCTTTCTATGCGTAAAAAAAGTAGCCTCCTTCTATTTCTAGAAAAAGACTACTTTCTTCTATATTATATATTATTTAGGTGAAACAAGAATCTTCACTTGATTTTTATCTTTTACAAGCGCTTCAAATCCTTCTTCGACAACTTGATCCACTGTAATTTTTTTCGTAATTAATTTCTCTGCTTGAATTTGACCAGAGCTAATTAATTTAATAACAGATGGGAAAATGTGACGGTATCCAAGAATACCAACAAGTTCTTTTTCTTTTAATACTAAGTTGTTCGGAGTGATTTTTGCGTCTTTTTCCCATACGCTGACAATTACTGTTTGACCTTCAAAGCTTGTACTTTCAATTGCTTGACGCAGTACAACTTCAACACCTGTTACTTCGAAGCTAACATTTACACCTAAACCGTTTGTTAAGTTACGGATTTCTGCTAATACATCTTGCTCTGCTGGATTTAATACATAATCAGCACCTGCTAATTTTGCTAACTCTTGACGTTCCTTAGAAAGTTCAACTGCAATAACAGGTGTTGCACCTGCAGCTTTCGCAGCTTGGATAACAAGAAGTCCGATTGGGCCACAGCCAAATACAGCCACAGCTTCTCCTTCTTTTAATTTACTTTGACGCACTGCATGAACTGCAACTGCTGCTGGTTCTACAAGTGCACCTTGTTCATAAGTCATTTCATCTGGGATATGGTGAACCATATCTGCTGGTACTACAGTATATTCAGAGAAGCCACCGCCATCTCCACCAAGACCGTGGAAAACAAGTTGTTCACAAACGTTATAATGGCCGTGTTTACAAGCTTCACATTTACCACAAGAATAAATAGGTTCTACAACAACGCGGTCCCCTACTTTATGAGTTGTAACGCCTTCACCGATTTCAACAACTTCACCACTAAATTCATGACCTAAAATGACAGGTGCTTTCACATGTGTTAGTGGATGTTCTTCTGTTGGAATAAAAATAGGTCCTGCTAAATATTCATGTAAATCTGTTCCACAAATACCACACCATTTAACCTTGATTTTTACTGCTCCTGGTCGTACAGTTGGTTCTGGAACTTCTTCTACTCTTACATCACGTTGATTATGCCAAAGTAATGCTTTCATTTTATGCATCCCTCTCTATGTATATATACTTAACCTGGTGAAGTTTACCATTCTATTATAGTACTAATATCCATATATTTCAAAACATCAATCTGAGTTTCACCAAATTTTAACAAGAAAAGTTCATTTTTCTGTCACTTTGTGCTTTTTTTCCACATCTGTTAATTCAATTTCATTGCAGGAGAAATTCGCATTATGCCATAATAGCAGAGGAGAGGTGAACATCACTTGAAATATTTCATTTATTTTATTGTTATCGTAGCGTTTTTAGATACATTTTCACAATTACCAATTATGAGTACTTACGCGCAAAGCCTCGGAGGAACACCTCTTATTATCGGTCTTGTTGTCGGAATGTACTCGTTTGCCAATATGATCGGCAATATTGTCGCAGGTGCATCTGTTGATAAGTTTGGAGCAAAGAAAGTACTTTATATAAGTATGGGCCTTACGAGTTTCATAGTATTATTGTATACCGTTGTTCAGAGCGGCGAACAATTACTTATCGTTCGTTTTTTACACGGATTTAGTGATGGCTTCTTAATCCCTGCAGCCTTTACTTTCCTATCTAAGCAAACAAAATCTACAAAACAAGGAAAAGCAATGGCGCTATCCGGTGCTGCTGTCGGAACAGCCGCTATCGTTGGTCCTGCTTTCAGTGGAATTATGAAAGCAACTGCAGGCGTTGAATGGGTCTTTATTACGATTTCGATTTTAATGGTACTCGGTACAATCGTTTCCCTTTTCTTGTTACCAAACAATGTAACTAGAAAAGATACTTCACGAACTCAAATGATGAACAAAGAAGATATGATAGGATTACTAAAATCCGAACCATTATTACAAGCATATATTGGCGCTTTTACATTGATGTTTTCACAAGGAATCGTCACATATATGTTGCCCGTAAAAGTAGAAGCATTAGCGCTTAAAGCATCTACAACAGGCATGATGCTAAGTGTATTTGGAATTACTGCTATCCTCTTCTTCTTGCTACCGACAAATCGTATTTATGACCGCTTTGACCGTTCAAAAATGATGCTAATCGGTATTGCAGTCATGGCACTTGCCTTATCATTACTTGGCATCTTTACAACAAAAGGGATGCTCTTTATTGTGATGATGATTTATGGAATTGGATTCGCCATCCTCTTCCCATCTATTAATGCTTTACTCGTTGAAAATACAACTGAAGATAAACGCGGGAAGGCATTCGGATTATTTTACGCATTCTTCTCATTAGGCGTTGTTGCAGGATCTTTTACAGTGGGGGCAATCGGGGCATCACCGAGCGTAAGCTTTGTAATTGGAACCGCATTCTTACTCACATTTGCTTCTATGATTTATGTAAGAGGAAAAGTGAAAAAAACAATGATGGGTTAAATGCCATCATTGTTTTTTATTTTCAGGTAAATTTTTTACCGAAAGCACTTTGTATCAAGAACATATACTGTAACATGTCCATCTCGGATATCTGTTAATGTGATATTATAGGATCCAGCATTTTTTTAACTGAAACACCATCTCTCAATTAATATGATTTTTGTAAACCATTATCATATTTAACAAACATCTCATCGTTTGTTATGCTCTATTCCTCTACTTCTATCACTTGTGTCCCAGCAATAAGGTCATGAATTGCTCTTCTATCCTCACGTAACCCTACCATAAATACACTTATAATAAAGCCAATTCCTAATGTAAGTATATATACAATTATAGCTAGCAAATAACGCTTACATGTAGTCCATAATGTAATCTTTTCCCCATCTATACGAATAATTTGGATTTCTATCACTCTCTTCCCTATTGTAAACTCTAGCCATATAGCAGGTACAATCAGGAAATATAAAAAGTTTAAAGTATTGACTATCATTTCCGTATGAGACTTGGATACATCTAAACTTAAAAACATAATATACATAGGAACAATCAGTAACCCATCAACAATACAAGCTAAGAATCTCTTCCAAAACCCTGCAGGTTCCTTTTCATACATATTGCTCCCACTCCTTTTGAAACAATCTCCTCTTTATAAGTCAATGTTTTCTGTATGTTTAATTTTAAATATAGCCGACCTTATATCTATACGCAATGTCCCTTTCATCATTTCCAATAGAATTTGGGTAACCCTTGCATATATCTCGACAATTTCCTTGGAAATATTTCTTTTCCCTACAGTATTTGATAAGGTTTTGTTTTTGAAATCGTTATAACATGGTATTAGGTGATTTTGACGCTTGAAAATTCTAAATATTGGTTTTACAGTTAAATCATATGAAAAATGCATCATATAACATAATTGCAACCGTAAGTTGACAAAGTGCATTTCTCATATGATAGAACAGAAAGCAATGTTTATATACAATTTAGTTATCAAAACAAAGGGGGTTATACATATGGCTTTTGGTGAGAAACTTTTTAAGTTAAGAAAAGAAAAAGGCCTTTCTCAAGAAGATTTAGCTGAAAAATTAAACACCTCAAGGCAAGCGATTAGTAAGTGGGAAAATGGTCAAGGGTTTCCTGAAACTGAAAAACTTTTAGTAGAAAATGAAGAACATAATAATCGCTTAAGTTTTAAAATTCGAAAAAAAGTGAGAGAAAAGATGAATCATCTTTAATCGATTTATCCCTCCATAAACTTTTCTATATAACAAAAAATCACAACTCAAACAAGTGAGTTGTGATTTTTAATTATTTATTTTCCTTGTGTTTTCTCCCAATCCGCTAAGAATTTCTCAATTCCTTGATCTGTTAACGGATGTTTTACTAATGCTCCGATTACATTCGCTGGAATTGTTGCGATATGTGCACCGTTTAATGCTGCATCAGTTACGTGAACGCTATGACGTACAGATGCTGCGATAATTTCTGTTTTAATGTCGTGAATTACAAAGATGTCAGCGATTTGGCGAATTAGATCCATACCATTATGACCGATATCATCTAAGCGGCCTAAGAATGGAGATACGTATGTTGCACCAGCGCGCGCTGCAAGTAATGCTTGTACTGCTGAGAACACTAACGTAACGTTTGTACGGATTCCTAGATCAGAGAATGCTTTTACTGCTTTTAACCCTTCTTTTGTCATTGGTACTTTAACAACAACATTTGGAGCGATTTTTGCTAATTCTTTTCCTTCTTCAATCATTTTATCTGCTTCTAAGCTGATTACTTCTGCACTTACAGGTCCTTCTACAACGCTGCAAATTTCACGAATACGTTCATGGAAGTCTACGCCTTCTTTTGCTACAAGTGATGGGTTTGTTGTTACACCTGCTAATACTCCTAAATCATTTGCCTCTTTAATTTCATCAATGTTTGCTGTATCAATAAAAAATTTCATTTGTTATTCTTCCTTCCTAATTTTCATTTTATATTTATTTTTTCTTAATAAGCTCTAATTCAATCGGAATGAATTTTTCCACTTTTTTACCTTGGTTCACCTGTTTTGCTGTCTCCATCGCCTTCTCTCCGATTAACTCTGGTTTTTGAGCAATCGTTGCTGCCATACGCCCATCATTAACTGCCTTCACAGCATCATCAGTTGCATCAAATCCAACAACCACAACATCTGTTTTTCCAGCAGATTTTAATGCCTCAAGCGCACCTAATGCCATTTCATCATTATGAGCAAATACTGCTTTAATATCATTATTTGCCTGTAATATGTTTTCCATAACTGATAATCCTTTGGCACGGTCAAAGTCAGCAGCTTGCTTTGCAACGACTTTTAATCCTTTGTCAGCTACGTTATGGAATCCTTTCCCGCGCTCACGAGCAGCAGAAGATCCAGGAATCCCTTCTAGCTCAGCGACATTTGCCCCTTCACCAACAAGTTCACGAATGTAGTCACCAGCCATTTGGCCACCTTCTACATTATTTGATGCAATGTGTGAAACAACTTTTCCTGAGTTTGCAACGCGATCCACTGTAATAACAGGGATGTTCGCTGCATTCGCTGCACTTACAGCTGAAGCAACCGCATCTGAATCTGTTGGATTAATAACAACTACATCAACGCCTTTTTGAATTAAATCCTCGACATCGTTCGTTTGTTTCGCTGCATCATTTTGAGCATCAACAGCAATCAATTCAATGCCACTATCTTTCGCTTTCTTTTCTGCACCTTTTTTCAACGTAACGAAAAATGGATTATTTAAGGTGGAAACAGAAAATCCAACTTTAATAGTTTTATTTCGACCTTTATCGCTAGAATCCTTTGCCCATTCTGGTGGTTCCATTGAACAACCAGCAGTGATTATCATGATAAGTGCAACGAGCGCAAGTAACCATTTTTTCATGAATTGTCCCTCCATTATGCTTCTTTTCGACGATCAATTAATACAGCCAGTAAGATAACAAGTCCTTTTACAACTTGTTGGAAGAAAGAAGATACACCTAATAAATTTAGACCGTTATTTAATACACCGATAATCAGTACACCAATGAATGTGCCGACAATCCAACCTCTTCCACCCGAAAGGCTTGTTCCTCCTAATACAACTGCAGCAATTGCGTCTAGTTCATAAGAAGTACCAGCAGTTGGCTGTGCAGAATCTAAACGTGATGTTAACACAATGCCTGCAAGCGCTGCCAACATTCCAGAAAGACCATAAATCATTACTTTTATTCGCGTTACGTTAATACCTGATAATGCCGCTGCTTCTTCATTTCCACCAATTGCAAAAGTACGGCGTCCAAATGTCGTTTTCTTTAGAATAAAGTACAGAACTGCGAAAGCGATCATCATCGTTACAGCTGGTACTGGAATACCAATGAAGTAACCACGACCGAACATTTGAAACATTAAATGGTCGCCAAGGCCAGTGATCGGACGTCCATCCATATAAACGAGCGTAAGGCCACGAAAAATGGTCATTGTTGCTAATGTCGCAATAAATGGTGCCACTTTTCCTTTCGCAATGATGATACCGTTTACAATCCCCATTACAAGACCAGCCAATAATCCAACTGCCATTGCAAGGAATGGATCCATGCCACTTGCCATCATTCCAGCAACAAGTGCACTTGATAATGCTAAAATAGAACCTACTGATAAGTCAATACCCCCTGTTAAAATAACGAAGGTCATTCCAAATGCGATTAGTGCATTAATCGATACTTGACGTAAAATATTAAACAAGTTTGGAATTTCAATAAATGCTGGATTTAGTGCTGTAATGACTACAATGATAAGCGCTAATCCAATTAAAGAACCAAGTTGTTGCAAAACATTCCCCTTTTTAGCCATAACTTATTCTCCCCCTGTAGCTAATGCCATAATGGACTCTTGTGTTGCTTTACCTTTCTCTAAAATGCCGCCTACTTTTCCTTCATGAATAACAAGAACACGATCGCTCATTCCTAATACTTCAGGTAGTTCGGATGAAACCATAATAACGGCATCGCCTTGATTTGTAAGCTTGTTCATAATTGAGTAAATTTCTTTTTTCGCTCCAACATCGACGCCACGCGTTGGTTCATCTAAAATTAACAACTGCGGCTGGATTCCTAGCCATTTTGCAATGACGACCTTTTGTTGATTTCCACCAGAAAGTGATTTGACAGGCTGTTCCCCATTTGCCGCCTTTACATTCAGAAGCTTCATCATATCCCTTGTAAACTGCTCTTCCGTTCTTTTATCCATTACACTACCTTTTGAAAGACTTTCTAAGTTTGGTAATGCTAAATTTTCACGAATAGAAAAGTCTAATACAAGCCCTTCTGATTTTCTATCTTCAGTGATAAAAGCAATTCGTTGCCTTATTGCATCAATTGGACTGTCAATTTTCACCTCTTGTCCATTCATAAATATTTGCCCTGAATCTAATGGTTCATAGCCAAAAATCGCTTTCATAATATCTGTGCGACCAGCTCCCATTAATCCAGCGACACCGAGAATTTCACCTTTTCTCACTTGAAACGAAATATTTTCAAACTTTCCTTTTTTCGTGCCGTTACGCATTTCAAAAATAACTTCGCCAATCTTAGCATCTCGCTCTGGATAACGTTCACCAATACTACGGCCAACCATCATGCTTACCACTTCATCAAATGACGTTTCAGGAATTAACCGTGTTCCCACATATTCTCCATCACGTAAAATAGTAATAGCGTCGCAGATTGAAAAAATTTCTTCCATGCGATGTGAAATATAAACAAAAGACACGCCTTCTTTGCGTAATTTATTTATAACTGTAAAGAGCGTTTCAATTTCACGATCCGTCAATGCTGCGGTAGGCTCGTCCATAATAATAACGCTTGCATTTGTCATTAACGCCTTACCAATTTCTATAATTTGCTGTTGCCCAACTGATAATTCCCCAGCAAGCATAGCCCCTTTTACATGTAGCCCAAGACTTGCTAATTGCTCTTGCGCAATAGCATTCATTTGACGCGTACGCAGGATACCTGTTTTTCCGTACATAAGCTCTTTTCCAAGAAACATATTTTCAGCTACTGTTAAATTCGGTAATATGTTTAGTTCTTGATGAATAAAAGCAATTCCGTACTCTTCTGCTTCTTTCGCGTTTTTAAAAGTTCGGTCTTGCCCATCAATCGTGACTTGACCACCATCTCTTGTATATACACCTGTTAAAATTTTCATGAGCGTTGATTTACCGGCTCCATTTTCCCCCATCAGTGCATGAACTTCTCCTGTTTCAATGCTAAACTGTGCATGTTTCAAAACAGGATTGCCATTGAACGCTTTCGAAATGTTTTTCATTTCAATTCGCATTCTCATCACATCCCTTTATTAAAAAATCACACCTGCGTGTAAAATAACGTTCGCATATGGCGTTGCTTCTCCTGTACGAATAATCGCCTTCGCCTGTTTTGTAAGTTCTTTAAACTGTTCATGAGATACATATTCAAAAGCAGCCTCTTTCAAACGTTCTTCAACTTCTTGGTTTACCTCTGCATTATACGTAGTAATTTCTTCTGCTAATGTTAGTTTTTCAACTGCCATATCATCTGTTACAACTTGTAATACATCTAAAAATGATGGTTTTCCAAGTTCAATAGCTAAATCAATTCGTTTCACACCGTTAGGAATTGGTAAGCCACAATCCGCAATCACAATTGTATCCGTATGCCCAAGTGAAGCAAGCACAGCAGCTATTTCACTATTTAATACACCGTGCTTCTTCATCCGACAATCACCTGCACTTCCCGGAGTCTCTCTCTTGTTGGCATACCGCCTTGTGCTCCTAGCTTTGTTACAGAAAGACCACCCGCAATATTTGCAAATCGAATTGCCTTTTCCAGTAGCTCACCTTCCGCAAGTGCAACCGCTAATGCACCGTTAAAAGTATCGCCAGCTCCTGTCGTATCTACTACTTCTACAGAAATGCCTGGAACATGAACAACTTCTGCACCATTATGGAAACGAACGCCTTCACTACCTTCTGTCATCAATAACTTATTTGGGTATTTCGCAAGTAATTCTTCAATTGGTGACGTAAAATCATCTAATACGATGCGGCACTCATGCTCATTCGGTGTAATATATGTTGCCTTTTCCAAAATATCTGCTGATAAAACTTGTGCCGGGGCTGGATTTAACATCACTGGAATTTTATGCTCTTCGCAAAGATTAAGAACATACTCTACTGTCTCTAGTGGTATTTCCAACTGAAGTACAACCATATCTGCTTTTACGAGAAGATCTTTTGCACGATTTACAATTTCTTCGTTTACAAGACGATTTGCACCTTGTACAACAACAATGCTGTTATCTTCTTCCGCTAACACGATATGGGCAATACCTGTCGTTTCACCTGTAACCGGTACCACATAATCGATAAAAATACGTTCATTCTCTAAATTATTTTTAACTACTTTACCGTAATCATCATTCCCTACAGCTCCAACCATTGCTACATTCGCACCTAATCTAACTGCAGCAACTGCCTGGTTGGCACCTTTTCCTCCTGGCACTGTATGAAACGCTTCACCAATTACCGTCTCTCCTGCTTTCGGTCGCTTTTTTGAAACGGCGACTAAATCCATTGAAATACTGCCGACTACTGCAATGTTTGGCATATATCTCATCTCCTTACTTCGTTGTATTTCGTTCTATAATTTTAATCGGTAAACGATAATGTTCGGTTTCTAATGGTTTTCCTACCATCTGCTCTAATAGTAATTCCGTTGCAATACGCCCCATCTCATAAATAGGCTGTGCCACTGTTGTAATGGATGGATGCATCATTTCTGTTAAAGAAATACCATCAAACCCAATGATTTGTAATTCATTAGGAATAGCAATCCCCTTCTGCAAAGCTGCCTTGACTACACCGATTGCAATCAAATCATTTCCTGCTACAATACCATCAATATGCGGATATTCGTCTAGTAATTCCATCGTAACACGTTCGCTATTTGCTGGATCAAATGTACTCTCAGCAATCATATAAGAAAGACCATACTCTGTAA
Source organism: Bacillus pfraonensis (assembly GCF_050768835.1). Classification (NCBI taxonomy): domain Bacteria; kingdom Bacillati; phylum Bacillota; class Bacilli; order Caryophanales; family Bacillaceae; genus Bacillus; species Bacillus pfraonensis. The sequence continues at coordinate 56,861 of NZ_JAHCDO010000019.1, forward strand.
TCATATCTACAAAACCTTCAAATCGTTCATTTGCAGTACTTACGTCACGTGGTCCACGAATATGGGCAATATGTTTACAACCCTTTTCTAATAGTAACTTCGTTGCCTCTTGAATCCCCGCATAGTTATCTGCGTATACTGTAGGGATTCTCTCATTAAACATGCGGTCAATTGCCACAACTGGTATAGATAGATTCATGTAATTCACACTATTTTGCGGGTTCGTTGCTACAATAAACCCATCTACGTTGTTTTGTCTAAGTACATCAATATATTGTTTCTCTTTTTCTAAACTTTCATCAGAATTACAAAGTACAACTGTGTATCCTTGTTTATGTGCTACATCCTCTACGGCACGTGCAACTTCTGGAAAGAATGGATTCACGATATTTGGAACGACCAAACCGATTAAACGAGATTTTTTATTATATAGAGAACGCGCTACCGTGCTAGGCTTATAATTCAACATTTCAATTGCTCGCTCTACTTTTTTTAGCGTATCTTCGCGAACATACCCGTTCTTATTTAACACCCTGGAAACGGTCGCAACAGATACTCCCGCTAATTTCGCAACATCTTTTATCGTACTCATTCTCTTCCCTCCTCATCACATGTAACCGTTTACACAAAATAATATAACTTATTTCTAAAAATGCGTCAATCACTTCTAACTAAAAAGCATCGCCCTAAGGCGATGCTTTTTTCTCATTATGAGTAAGATACGTTCGTTTCTTTTTCTTCTACCGCAGCAGACTCTTCTGCACCTTTCTTACGATCAGAAAGCTTGATTTTCTGCAAGAAAATCGTAAATACGGCACCGACCACAATAAAGACTAATCCTGTTAGGAATACACTGTGAAGTGAATCTACTAAAGATGTTTTTAAAATAGGTACGATGCTATTAGAGAATGCTTCTGGCATTTGCTTTAATGCCTCTGGACTAAATAACATAGAATATAAACCTTGTGGATCTGTATGAATCATATCTTTAAACTTCGTTACCATTTCTCCAGCTTGTGGCGGAAACTTATCTAATACCGGCACTAATTTCTCAGTTAGAACTGTACCTGAAGTATTATTCATAATAGAACCTAAAATCGTAATCCCGAATGTTCCCCCAATTTGACGGAAGAATTGACTGGAAGATGTTACAACGCCAAGATCTTTTTTCGGGAAACTTTCTTGCAATGCTAATGTTAATGTTGGCATTACAAGTCCCATTCCTAAACCGATAATGCTCATATAAGAAGTTGCAACAAGCTTACTTGTATGCATATCCATTGTCGTTAACAACCAAAAACCACCAGCCATAATAAGCATCCCTGTAATAATTTGTGGTTTCACGCCAACTTTTAATACGAGCTGACCACCGATAATACTCATCACAATCATCGTAATCATCATTGGTGTCATGATCGTTCCAGATTCAGCAGCACTTACTCCAACAATTCCTTGCATAAAGAATGGAACGAACATAATTGCTCCAAACATTCCAATGCTCATAAAGAAACCAATTGCATTTAGTAGTGTAAATGTACGGTTCTTAAAGAAATGCATTGGCAAAATTGGCTCTTCTGCCTTTGTTTCAACAATAACAAAGCTTACGATGCCGATGATTGCAAGTGCAAATAACCCAATGATTTGCCAAGAATCCCATGCATAGTCTTTCCCGCCGAATGTTAATGCAAGTAATAAACTTACAACACCGAGAATCATCGTGAAAATACCAGCAATATCAATTTTAATTGGTCCTGTTTGTTTATGTGATTTTAATCCCATTGCAATAAAGATTGTCGCTAACACACCAACTGGTAAATTTATATAGAATACCCATCTCCAGTTGACAGCATCTACAATCCAACCACCTACTTGCGGTCCAATTACAGATGCAAGACCATATAATGCTCCGAAAATCCCTTGCCATTTCGCACGTTCTTTTCCTGTAAACATATCCCCGATAATAATCATCGCCATTGGCATCATAATACCGCCACCTAGGCCTTGAATACCACGGAAAATGATTAACTCCGTCATGCCGTTTGCCATACCACAAAGGGCTGAACCAACCATGAAAATAACTAACCCTGTTATATATACGTTACGACGTCCTAATAAGTCAGCTAACTTCCCTGCAATTGGTACAACTGTCGTTGATGTTAACATATACGCTGTTGTTAACCATGTCATTAAACTTAATCCGCCTAGTTCACCAACGATACGCGGCATTGCTGTACCAACAATTGTTCCATCTAACGCAGCAAATACCATCGCAATAACTAGACCAATTAACAACAACTTTCTATTTTGGTTTTCTTGTTGCTCCATGTAATCTCCTCAATTCTCTTTAGTTTGTCTCTTTTTTCTCGGATGCTCCGCAAATAATTTTCTCTAATTTTTCAAATAAGCGTAATAAATCTTCTCTTTCCTGTAATTCTAATTGTGAGAAATACTTGGCAATGTGTTCATTTCGAGCAGCCATTGCCTCTTCTAATACATCTTTCCCCTTCTTTGTTAACTCAATTATGACAACGCGACGATCACTTTTGTCGTGATAGCGTAACACCAATTCTTGCTCAATTAAACGATCAATCATCACTGTAATTGCACTTGGTTTCACGTACATTTTCTTCGCCAGCTCTGTAGCCCTTGCTGCACCGTAATGATCTAAAATTTTTAAAATGTAAAATTGCGGTGGTGTAAGTCCTGATGCTTGCATTTGTTCTAATAACTCCGTTTGCATTTTCTTCCCTATAGAAAATGCAAGAGCCTGAATTTTATCAATATGATTTATATCATTTTGCATGTTATCCACCTCTTATTTAAACAATAAAATATTTAACGTATTTAAATATTAAACTACCTAATAAATCCCGTCAACAACTTTATTTCATAAAAACGTTTACAAATTTGTCACAAAGTTGTATACTTTGTGACGAAGTTAATAGCGAAAGTCATGGAGAATTAGAGTATACGACTATGGAACATGGAAAGAGTGCCTTTCTATATTTCATGGTCTTTTTTTGTTTACCATGGTGTTGAACGCTTACAATAATAGAGGAGGATTTTAGGCGATGTTTCTAACTAATTTATTTAAACCTGCGCCGCATACAGAACGCTTGCCTGCTGATCGCGTAGATAGCGAATACCGCAAACTACGCTTACAAGTGTTTTTAGGAATTTTCATTGGTTATGCAGGTTACTATCTTGTTCGCAAAAACTTTTCACTAGCAATGCCTTATCTTGTTGAACAAGGATTTAGCAAAGGAGAACTTGGAGTTATCCTTTCTGCCGTATCTATTGCATATGGCTTAAGTAAATTTATAATGGGGATTGTATCCGACCGTTGTAACCCCCGCTACTTCTTAGCAGCAGGGCTATTTTTATCCGGTATCATTAATATTATTTTTGGTTCATTCTCTTTTATTACAACGAGTATTTTACTAATGTTTGTTCTCCAGTTTTTAAATGGCTGGGTACAAGGTATGGGCTGGCCTCCATGTGGTCGTACAATGGTTCATTGGTTCTCTATTAGTGAACGCGGTACAAAAATGTCTATTTGGAACGTTGCCCACAATGTTGGTGGTGGGCTTATGGGACCACTTGTAACATTAGGACTATTCTTATTTGCTGGTAGCTGGCAAAGTATTTTCTACTTCCCAGGTATTTTTGCAATTTTAGTTGGAATCTATGTATTAATTGTAATGCGCGATACACCTCAATCTTGTGGATTACCACCTATTGAAGAATATACAGGTGAATATCCTTCAGATGAAAAAGTAAAAGATCGTGAACGTGAACTTTCAGTAAAAGAAATTTTATTTACGTATGTATTAAACAACAAATTTTTATGGTACATCGCAATCGCTAACGTATTCGTATACTTCGTACGCTACGGCGTTGTAGACTGGGCACCGACTTATTTAGTAGAAGAAAAAAGCTTTACTCATAATAGTTCTCGTACAGCATACGCATTGTATGAATTTGCTGGTATTCCAGGTACACTCCTTTGTGGATGGATGAGTGATAAATTATTTAAAGGACGCCGTGCACCTGCTGGTATTTTATTTATGGTTGGTGTATTCATTGCCGTTCTTGTTTATTGGTTAAATCCAGCTGGTCACCCAATCATTGACAGCATCGCACTTGTTGCAATTGGCTTCTTAATTTATGGACCAGTTATGTTAATTGGATTACATGCCCTTGACTTAGCACCAAAAAAAGCTGCTGGAACAGCTGCTGGTTTAACAGGTTTCTTCGGTTACCTGGGCGGTGCTGCATTTGCTAGTGCGGCAATGGGCTTTATTGTAGATGCTTTCGGGTGGAACGGTGGTTTCATTCTATTACTTGCATCTTGTGTGCTTGCGATTGTCTTCCTTGCTCTAACTTTAAATACAGGATCATCAAAATCACAGCAAGCATAAAGTGAAACTTTACTCAGTAAAAAACAAAATAGCTCTTAGCATTAAGATACACGCTAAGAGCTATTTTTTATTTATGTCTAGTGATATTGTCTTGCCTACTATAACAATCATTTCCCTTCTATTTACAACATTACTTTTATTAAAACATCTGCTGAAACATTTTCACAGTAATAGCCAATATCACTGAAGTAGCAAAGCCCCCTAAACAAATAAGACTTACTCCTTGACTATATGACAGATTTTGAAACCCTTTCATTTCTTTCATCCTCTCATGTATTTATTTGATATCTTTATTTTATCCATGGAGGCAATTTTATAACATCGATTTCGCTAACAACTGTCTTACAAAATTGTAAGATTTCCCCCTTTGAACTACCCCCACTTAACAGTCTAACAAACTGTTTGAAGTGGGGGATTTCTACGAACACCAAAGTATCCCTCGGCTTTATGAGTAGGCAATCCCCGTAGTCCCTACGGTTAGAAGCCTTAAGGCCTCTTTTCTCAGATTTTTTCCTGCGTTGACATCTCTATCATGATGCATACCACAAGAAAGATACTTCCATTCACGCAATTCCAGATCTTTCACGTCTTTGTTTTTGTTTCCACAATTTGAACAAAGCTGAGAGCTGGCGAATGTTTTTGATACCACGACGACTTGTTTCCCATACCACTCTACCTTATACGTAAGCATCGCTCTGAATTGTGACCAAGATACTTCTTGAATCGCTTTTGCTAGCTTGTGATTCTGTAACATATTGGATACTTGCAAATCTTCTATCCCAATCACATCGTGGTTTTTGATGATCATCGTAGAGAGTTTTTGCAAATAATCGGTTCTTGCATTTGTGATTCGTTCATGAATACGAGCCACTTTGATTCGCTGTTTATGCCAGTTCGCTCCACCTTTTGTACGGCGAGACAGAATACGCTGGGCATGAGCGAGCTTCTTCTCTAATACCCGAAACCATTTCGGATTGCCAAATACCTCTCCAGTTGAAAGAATCGCAAAGTTTTTTACGCCAACAACGGAACCTGTCTTTGGCAATTCTTGCACTTCTACTTCGGCAAGAATCGAGACAAAATATGTTCCACTTGGATTTTTTCTGACAGTAGCACTCAAAAATGCGGCCTTCTACCTCACGACTTTTGGAAAACGTGACAAGGCCCAGTTTCGGTAACTTTATTTGATTCCCTACAATCGCGATGTTCCCATTCGTGTGCTTCGTTGTATAAGATTGGACTTTATTGTTTTTCGACTTAAACCGAGGTGCTTTGTTTTGTTTGTTGAAGAATCGTGAATACGAGTCAGTGAGGTTGTGAAGAGAAGATTGAAGAGCCGTGCTGTCCACTTCTTTTAACCATACAAATTCTTTTTTGAGAGCAGGTAATTGCGAAGAACAAGTGCCATAGGTGAATCCTTTTCCTGTTTCTTTATATCTATCATTCCATTTTGCCAAAAAGTAATTGAATACAAAACGAGAGCAACCAATTGTTTTCGCAATACGTATTTTTTGTTCTGCGCTAGGGTAGATCCGGAACTTATACGCTTTATGGACGAGCACCACTTTCCACCTCACTTCCTATTTTGGTTTTTCTACATGCTTTTTTCGCGATATGCATGAGAACGATATCATATTATACTCAAAAATACTTCTCTCGTATCATTTCTTCTTGTCGAAATTCCTCTGTCGCCCTTCAAAAATGTATACATATGGATGGAATTTTATGATGGAACAATTCCTTATATGTAAGAATGCTTCTTACTGCATCATTTCCCTTCTATAGGAACGAACGGATTCCGATACCTCATACTAACTCTTCAACAAGAAGAACCATTAGGCTTTTGCCTAACCGCCATTCATCTCCCACCTACTCATTGGACCATATCCTATCCATTCCTTGAGGTGGGAGTTTTCTGTCGGGAAATGATAAAAAACAGACAACATTTCTATTGTCTGTTACTTTACAATCATCACCGGGCATTTCACTCGTTTAGCTACTTTATGACTTACACTACCGAGCACCATTTCTTGTAATGTATTTAATCCCCTACTCCCCACAATTACAAGATCAATGTCTCCTGTATTTACGTATTGAATAATTGTATCACTTGGATCACCATGTAAAATCGTAATTTTATAGGAGATCTCTTCTTGCTGTAATAAAGCCTCAATTTCTTTTAATCTATCTTTTCTACTAGCTGAAATTGTTTCTATATTTGTTTGTCCCTGTATAATATCTGATTTTGCCGTTCTATTATCTACTACGTATACAACTTCAACGTTTATTTCCTTACTCAACATAGCGATGTGTGCGGCATGTTTTGCTGCGCGCATTGCGTGTTCTGAACCATCACATGCTAGTATAATCTGCTTGTACATATGCTGAAGCCCCTTTCATCATCATACTCGTATTATAATACAAAAAGAACCCTTTCGGCCTCCCGAAAAGGTTCTTCCTATTTAACTAACAGCTTGTTCTTTATTTTTATTATAAGTAGCCAATTTTGTAACAAGCTGCGAACTACGCTCGTTTAATCCCGTTATATTTACTTTCACACCATTTTGCTCATACTTCATCACAACTTTATCCACGGCTGCTACTGCTGAATCATCCCATATATGGGCATGTGTAAAATCAATTTCTACTTCTTTTACATCTTCTTTAAACTGAAACGTATTTATGAATGCTGTAGTAGATGCAAAGAAGAGTTGTCCGTGAACAGTGTATCTCTTTTTCTCACCAATATAAAAATGTTTCACGTGAATCTTTGCCATATTCGCTGCAAATAGTACGGCACTTATTACCGTACCGATAATCACACCGAGTCCTAAATTATGTGTTACAAGAACAATTGCAACTGTTACGACCATAACAAACGCGTCACCCTTTGGAACTTTATGAAGGGTAAATACAGAATTCCAATCAAATGTTCCAATAGACACCATAATCATAACCGCAACTAATGCTGCCATTGGAATATGGACAACATAGTCACCAAGAACAAACAGTAGAACAATTAAAAAGCCACCAGCAACGAATGTTGATAATCGACCACGTCCGCCTGATTTCATATTAATAAGAGATTGTCCAATCATCGCGCACCCTGCCATTCCACCAAAGAAACCAGCAACAATATTGGCAATTCCTTGACCACTTGCCTCTTTATGTTTATTACTCGGTGTATCTGTTATATCATCTAGAAGAGATGCTGTTAATAGCGATTCTAATAAACCAATCACAGCTAACATAATCGAATAAGGTAAAATAATAGCTAATGTTTCTAACGTAAATGGTACATCCGGAATACTAAAGAACGGTAATTCGGTTGGTAAATTTCCCATATCGCCAACAGTTCGTAATTCAAATCCGCTGAGTAACGCAATACTTGTCACAATAATAATAGAAACAAGTGTAGACGGTACTGCTGTTGTAATACGTGGAAATAGATAAATAATTACGAGTCCTAATGCTACTAACGCATACATTTGCCAGTTTACACCTTTGAAATGTGGCAATTGTGCTGTAAAAATTAAAATCCCTAATGCATTTACAAAACCACTCATAACCGAGCGCGGAACAAATTTCATTAATGAACTTAGCTTTAATACTCCAAAAATAATTTGTACAACACCTGTTAAAATCGTCGTTGCAAATAAATACTGCAATCCGTAATCTTTTACAATCGTCACCATTAACAGCGCCATCGCACCTGTCGCAGCAGAAATCATCCCCGGTCTCCCGCCCACAAATGAAATTGTCACGGCAATACAAAATGCAGCGTATAGTCCAACCATCGGATCTACTCCTGCAATAACGGAAAAGGCAATCGCTTCAGGAATCAGCGCTAGTGCAACAACAATACCTGATAACACATCGCCTTTTACATTCGAAAACCATTCGTTTTTTATCTTTTGAAACAAAAAAACACTCCTCTACTTTTTTATTTTTAATTTCCTCCATAAGAAAATCGATCCGACTGCACGAGAGCTATTATATAATAAATGTCAGATTTTTTGCTATGAAAAAGTTTCCCAAAATAAAAAGACGCTTGCTTTTATGCAGCGTCTTTTCTACTTAATGTCCAGCATGACCTCCGCCATTTTCCTGAACAATCTCTAATCTTTCATCTAATATCCCTTGCGTTTCAAATGAAATATTCTCCGTATTCCCTAATAAAAAGCCATGATTATATGGTCCTAAGGTTGGATCATCCTTAAACTTCGGCTGGATTGTTGCCAATAAATCATAGACTGGTTGCGAAACCTTCCCTTTATCTAATAATAGAACAGGTGCATGTTTCCCCATATGAGAAAACGGTGCACCAGCAATTGCTAAATCTGGTGTTTCTGTTGAAACAAATGATACACCATGTCCCGGTTTTTTGAATCCCCAACCAAATTTCGTTTTTTCATCTTTAAAATTAGCAAAAGCGATAGAGTTTTCTGTCGGACTTTCCCCACTAATACGCGTTACTTTACCATGCTTACTTAACTGTTTTTCTACTTCTTTTGAAATTATTTTTTCTGGACCTAATATATATATATTTGCTTTCCCTTTTCTTGCTTTTAACGCCTCAATTGTAGCTTCGGGTACTTTATCTTTTGTTACATATAAAAGAGGTTCTGGCATATGTGCAATCCAATTTACAGCTGGCGTTGTATATAAACGCCCTTCTTCTTCAGACGAACCGATAATAACACTTTCTGGATACTTCCCTGTTATGTCTGCATATTCTTTATCAACGTCTTTCGCAAATATAGCTGGATCTGTTTCTTTTATTTGTTTTACTTTAAATTCTTTTAATTGATCTAATGTAGAAGATCCTACATCCCCCATTACCATAATTTGAGTTCCATCTTTTGTTCCAAGTGGATTTAACCGCTTGATCTCTTTTAATGTTGCCTCTGGAATTCCCTCTTTATTTGTAAATAAAATAGGCCCATTGTTCGGATGATGAATCAAATCCGCACTAGCAAGCCCAAGTTGCCACTGATTAACTGGTACTAAGATCACCGCTCCTGGTTGATTCTCTTTATGAGTTGCTGGCCAGATTGTTTGTGATGTTAACACTGCCATTTGCACAGGATCATTTGTATTTAATCTTGTTATATTTTTTAAACTTGTTGTTAATAAATCGCTAGATGCCTTTGCATTCATTTCTTTCGGTGCCATCGCCTCATGATTCATTTCCTTTTGCTGCTCATTTTTCTTCTCTTTTTCAGATTCGTGATTTTTATGCTCTGTATTGGCTTGCCCACACGCTGCAAGTCCAAATGCAGCAACTATTGTCACACTTAACATTCGAGCTGTTTTTTTCAAAAAAACGCCTCCTCACCTTTATCGTTTGAACCTATATCCTTTACCTAAAATGAAAATTTCAACTATACGATAACAACCAAATCTGAAGAAATTATGCAGACGCATCATAATCTGCACCATTTCTCCATGATTTTGCATTACACTTTTAATAGTGAATACAAATACGGAGGATATTATATGATGAATATACTACTCGTAGATGATGAACCACGTATGCTGGAGTTATTAGCACTTTATCTTACTCCTAGAGGATATAATTGCATTTCTGCGACGTCAGGCCAAGAAGCCATTTCCTATATAGAAAACCAAAGTTTTAAGTTTGTTCTTCTCGATATTATGATGCCAAAAATGGATGGATGGGAAACATGTAAAAGGATTCGTTCATTTAGTAATGTTCCTATCATTATGGTAACCGCTCGGGATCAAACGATAGATGTTGTTCAAGGATTAAAAATCGGAGCTGATGATTATATAACAAAACCGTTTCATGAAGATGAACTATTAGCACGAATTGAAGCCGTATTGCGACGTAGCAATCAGCATGAACAACTAAAATATAGAGGGATTTTGTGGGATGAAGCAAAGCACTTTATTTCCGTTCATGGACAAGAGATTTTGCTTACACCAATTGAATTCTCTTTACTTGGATTATTTTTGCGTCACGTAAACTATGTACTCAGCCGTGATCAGCTTATTGAGCGAATTTGGGGGCTAGATACAAATACAGAGGATCGCACAGTGGATTCCCATATTCGTAATTTACGTGATAAATTACGAAAGGCTAATTTTCCAATTGATGAACATTTAAAAACCGTGTATGGTGTTGGCTATCGATGGATTGATACTGAAAATCAAGGAGCTACACGATGAAACGAATTTCTGTTCAACTCGGATTTTATTTTTTAATTGTTACGCTTTTAATCGAAACCGTCCTGTTTGCATTGCTCTATTACAGCCTTATCAATACGAGAGTAAATGAAGAAATGACAGCATTATTAAAGCGAGGAAATAGCCATCGGGATGTACTTGAAAAACATTTCGATTCCCAAACAATCTCTCATGTCGCTTTAATGGAGTCAGAAGCTGAAACAAAGGTTGTTATTACAAACTCCTATAAAGAAATATTAGCAAAATCTAATGATATAGATTCCACTATAAAAAGGCACATTGTCGAAATGATAACAAGTGCAGATCATAACGGAACAATCATAGAAAACCACTGGAAAACATCTAATTATATATGCACAGTTAGCCCGATAATAATAGAAGGAAAAATACAAGGTTATGTTTATATGTTTCTCGGCACAAGTTCTATTAAACAAATGATTGCAGGTCTTACGAAACAATTCCTTGTTGTTGGTGCTGTTACATTTATTTTAACAGTCATTACGATATTTCTTCTATCGCGTCTGTTAACAAAGCCGCTTCTTCGTATGAAGCATGCTACTGAAAAAATGAGTCATGGTGATTTATCCGTTTCTTTAACAAGTAATCGAAATGATGAAATTGGTGAACTTGCACAGTCTATTCAAACACTTGCGAATGATTTACATTATATGAAAAAAGAACGCAGTGAATTTCTAGCAAGTGTCGCCCATGAGCTAAGAACACCTTTAACTTATGTAAGAGGATATGCAGATATCGCTATGAAAAATGACACGCTTCCTGAACAGCGCCAAAAATATTTATCGATTATAAAAGATGAAGCTGACTACATTACAAATTTAGTACAAGACTTATTTTTACTCGCGCAAATGGAAAAGCATAACTTTTCGATTCAAACAAAGGAAGTACACTTACAAACTTTTCTTTCTCGCATCGTTACAAAAGTGAATATCATGTATGAAGCAAAGCATATCAATGTTTCTTCAACATGCCCTTCTTCACTTTCTATAACTCTTGATGAACAACGATTTGAACAAGTGATCATCAATATTTTAAATAATGCGTATGCACATTCACCTGAACATTCTCAAATTACAATTTCCGTTACAGAGCATAACACACACATTAAACTCTCAATTCAAGATACAGGAGAAGGAATTCCAAAAGAAGATATCCCGCATATTTTCGAACGGTTTTATCGCGTCGATAAAGCAAGATCTCGCTCAACTGGCGGAACTGGATTAGGACTTGCCATTGTCAAAGAAATAGTCGAACTACATGGCGGAACAATTACTGTTACAAGTGAAGTAAATCAAGGTTCTTGCTTTACTATTTCATTTCCAATCAGTATGTAAAAAAATAAAAATGCGAGGGTAATGTCTATAAGACATTACCCTCGCATTTACATACCACTTACAAAATTTTATTCATTAATTAATTCAACTGTTTCCGTAATTTTTATACTATCCTTCACAGATTGAGCAATCGTACAATTCTTTACCGCAAGTTCTAACGCTTTTTCTAATTGTACTTGTGTAATCCCCTCTGCTTTTAACCTATAGTGCAAATGAAGGCTTTCTACCGGTCTCGATAAAACTTCACTTCTTCCAATTTCAGTTTCAATTGTAAACGTATCATATGTAATACGCTTCTTTTCTAAAATTGTCCGAAATACAATTGCACTGCATCCTGCAATAGAAGAAACCAATAATTCTAACGGCGTATGTCCACTTTCTTTTCCAATAGACAATCGACCATTTGAAAATTCTGCTTCAATATCATCATGCTTGATTGTTAGTTTCATATGTTGTTCCCATCTCCACTTTCGTAATTTGCTGCCGTTTCTTATTTATATAATAATACACATAGCAGAAAATGATAAATGGAATGCCGCAATATAGTGCCATACGCTGTTCTGGAATGAACGCTAAACTAATTACAACAATACTATTTGTAATTAACGCTAAAATTGGAACAATTGGATATAGTGGTGTTCTATATTTTAAATCTTCTAATTTCCCGCCACCCTTTATATACTGACTTCTAAAGCGAAGTTGTGATAAGGCAATGATAATCCAACTTGAGACAGCTGATAAGCCAGCGATAGATAATAAGTACATATATACTGTATCTTCCGCTAAAAAGCTTGTTAATAAAGATAATGCTGCTACTGCAATTGTAACTACTAATGCTGTAATCGGAATCCCACGCTTATTTACCTTTTTGAAAGAAGCCGGTGCCATTCCTTCATTTGCAAGTGACCATAGTATACGCGTCGCTGCATATAATCCTGAGTTCGCTACAGATAATAACGCAGTGATAATAACGAAATTCATAATATCCGCTGCATATGGAATACCGATTTTATCAAATACAACAACGAATGGACTTTCAATAACTCCTGCGTCTTTCCAAGAAATTAAACCTACTAAAATCGTCATTGTTAAAATAAAGAACAACATAATACGCCATACTGTATTACGAATTGCACGCGGGATTGTTTTCTCCGGCTCTTGGCTCTCCCCCGCTGCAATCCCAATTAACTCTGTACCTTGGAATGAAAAGTTAACTGTAATCATTGTAAGAAGTACAGCAGCAAGTCCATTTGGGAACAAACCTCCATCGCTTACAAAATTAGAAAAAAGAGGTGCTGCTTCTTTTCCGTCATATGGTAAAAATCCTAATAACGCACTACCACCAAGAACAACAAATGCAACAATTGTAATAACTTTAATACTTGAGAACCAAAATTCTAATTCCGCATAACTCTTTGCTGAGATAGCATTTGACATATATAAAATAACTCCAAATACAAGACACCATACCCAAACATCGACATGTGGAAACCATCTTTTCATCATTAAACCAATCGATGTTAACTCTAAACCAACTGTAACTGCCCATCCAAGCCAGTACAGCCAGCCGATCATAAATCCGGTCCCTGGACCGATAAACTTCGTCGCATATTTTTGGAAGGAACCAGAAACTGGCATCGCAACCGTTAGCTCACCAAGGCAAAGCATTGTTAAATACATAATAAATCCGCCCACTAAATAAGAAAGAATCGCTCCTCCTGGTCCTGCTTGGTTAATGGTATATCCTGATCCAAGAAAAAATCCTGTTCCGATTACACCTCCAAGTGCAATCATGAATAAATGTCTACTCTTCATCGTACGATGTAATTTCTCGTTCGTTGTTTGCTGCATCGTAATCCTCCCCTATAAAAAACCCTCTATCTCTTTTTAAAATTTTCTGATAATAAAAATATACACGAAAGCGGTTACAATTTCTATATAAAATTAAAACTTTTCTGATAAAATATCATATTTTTTAATTCCTCTTACAATTACACTACTAAAAAGTTAATATATTCCAAGTGGTATTTTCCATACTACATAAATCCATTTTATTTTTCCAAGATATAAAGTGAAACTTTAATCATCCCTCACCAATCGGGCTTTTACGGGCAGGTAATGCGGGCTATGAAAACAAAAGAGGACTGCACTCATTTTCTCTCTTTGTTTTAACTTGGCATGGGGCAGAAAAACGCTTCTATCCATGGACGGATCCTCTCTCCCACCCAAAAAGAAAGGTTTTATGTCGATTTTTCAACTTATATTTATATATGTAAAAAATAAAAAAACTCTTACATCCTATTTCATGTAAGAGTTAACGGCTTTCCAATTTTCTAGACACAAGCGATAAACTGTAGTTAACAACAAAATACATACATGCAACAAGTAATAACGTAGGAATCATATAGTTTACGTTTTGTCCATTAATAATTTGGGCATTATGCATGAGTTCTGGCAAAGATATAACAACTGCTAGTGACGTATCTTTTAATAAAGAGATAAATTGACTAACAAGTGGTGGTACCATGCGTCTCAATGCTTGTGGCAAAATAATATGCCACAGTGTTTGTACATATGATAATCCAGAGGCACGTGCTGCTTCAATTTGTCCTTTTTCAATCGATAATAAGCCACTTCGCACAATTTCTGATATCATCGCTGCTTCAAATATCGTTAAAGCAACAATAGCTGCTGTTGTAATCTCTAATTTCAGTCCAGCTTCTGGAAGTGCAAAATACGTAAAGAAAATAATTAAAAGCAGCGGTAAATTACGAATGATTTCAACGATAAAACCTAGTAACTGTGATACGACTGGTATCTTTGTATATCGCAACGTCCCGACCACACTACCAATAATAAAACTAAGCAAAATTGCTATAACAGCTATTTCTAACGTAACAAGTAGCCCTTTTAATAAAAATAAAATATGATCGCCTGTATAAGCACCTCGAAAGTCCATTTACACCGCTCCTTTCGCTAAGCGTTTCTCAAAGTAACGCACAAGCATACTAAGCGGTACAGTTAAAAGTAAATAAAACATTCCAACAAATATATATACATCAAATGTAACAAATGTTCTTGTTGAGATTAAATCCCCTTGATACATCAAATCTGCTCCTGCAATAATGCCAAGGATAGATGAGTTCTTTACTAAATTGAGAAATTGATTTCCTAATGGCGGAATTACTATTTTAATAGCTTGTGGTAAAACGACATAATACATGGCTTGCACATACGTTAAGCCTGAAGAACGTGCTGCTTCCATCTGTCCTTTCGGTACTGACAAGATTCCAGCTCGAATTGCTTCTGCAATAAATGCTGCTGTATAGACTGTAAGTGCAGCTGTACCAGCAACAAATCCATTTAATGTTACACCCATTACTGGAAAAGCAAAGTAAAATACAAATGCAATTAAAACGAGTGGAATATTCCGAATGAATTCTACATAAGTCGCGCCAAGCCAATTCAAAACTCGAATGGGTGCAATTCGCATCACTGCCATAATAATGCCAAGAATAAAGCTCCCAATCAGTGCAACAATACTGGACAACACTGTATATTTAAATCCTTCTAAATACAAATCAAGATTGTTTATAAGAATAGAAAAATCAGGCAAATGCCCCCCCTCTTTCTTTACAAGAAGAGGATGAGTATCTCTCATCCTCTTACTCTTTCTATACTTTACTTCTCTGGCTTTTCACCAATCCATTTTTCATATAATTTATCGTATTCTCCATTTGCTTTCATTTCTTTTAACAAATCATTAATTGCCTTTGTCAAATCTGTTGCTCCTTTTTGAACAGCGATTCCATACGGCTCATCTGTAAAGATTTTTCCAACAACTTGATAATTTGCATCTTGTTTTGCCATACCATATAAAATGGCATTATCTGTTGTAAGTACATCACCTTTTCCTGCTTTTAACGCTGTAAATGCCTCGCTATAATTTTCAAATTCTAACACCGTTGCTTCTGGTGATTTTTTACGAACATTTTGTGTAGAAGTTGACCCTTTTACCGCCAATACCTTCACGCCACTTTTCACATCATCAATACTCTTAATCTTGCTTCCTTTTTTCACAAGTAACGACTGCCCCGCTTTAAAATATACATCTGAAAAATCAACTTCTTTTTTACGCTCTTCTGTAATTGTCATCGTTGCGATAATCGCATCAATATCACCGTTTTTCAACATTGGAATACGCGTTTTGGAAGTTACTTCTTTTAATTCTAATTTACTCTCATCTCCTAGAATTTTTTTCGCAAGCGCTTTTGCTACATCCACATCAAACCCTTCTACCTTCCCTGTTGCAGGATCTTTCAATCCAAATAAGTTTGTATCATTTTTAACTCCAACCACTAGTTTCCCACGCTTTTTAATTTGATCTACTACATTCCCGCCAGAAGATTCTTTAGACACTTCTTTAGACGTCTCTTTCTTACTTCCGCAACCCGCTATGATAAGAGTAAATAAACATGAAAATACAATTAAAACAAACAGTTTTTTCGCTTTTAACATGAAATCCCTCCTCTAATGGTTTAACACCCGACTTAAGAACAATCGTGCTCTTTCTTGCTTTGGATTTGCAAAGAAGTCTACTGGCTTTGTATCTTCAATGATTTGTCCTTCATCCATGAATATGATGCGGTCTGCTACTTCACGCGCAAATCCCATCTCATGGGTCACGACAACCATCGTCATCCCTTCTTTTGCTAAAGTTTTCATTACATCAAGTACTTCTCCAATCATCTCTGGATCGAGCGCTGAAGTCGGCTCATCAAATAGCATGATTTCTGGCTTCATTGCTAATCCCCTTGCAATTGCTACCCGTTGTTGTTGTCCTCCAGATAATTGCTGCGGATACACATCCGCTTTCTCTGGAATTCCTACTTTCTCTAAATAGTATCTCGCTGTTTTTTCTGCTTCTTCTTTCGAGACATTACTTACTTTTATTGGTGCAAGTGTAATGTTTTGAAGTACTGTTTTATGTGGATATAAATAAAAATGTTGAAATACCATTCCAATATTCCGGCGTAATCTATTCATATCTGTTTTCGGATTATGTACTTCAACATCTTGTACTACTAATTCTCCTTCTGTAATTGTTTCCAATTGGTTAATGCAGCGAAGTAATGTACTTTTTCCAGATCCAGATGGTCCGACGATTACAACTACTTCTCCTTTTTGAACTTGTAAATTAATATTTTTCAAAACTTGAAAGTTACCATAAAATTTATTTACATCACGAAAAGCAATCAATCTTTTTCCCCCTTTCCACCCTAATTTTATCGTATTTTAACTTGGCCCAATTATTAATAAAATGAAGCTTACCTGATTCAAATTTTATTCGACCACGCAAATAGAAATTCCCATTATTTGAACAATAACGGACAGATATACTGCCCGTTATTGTTTTACAAATACTCTATTATGACACTTCTTCTTTCTTATCTTTTCCGTATTCGTGCTCCCAGAAATCGGCGTTTTTAATTCCTAGTTCACGAGGATCGAATACAGGATCTTTTCCTTCTTTCTTCTGTTTTTCATAGTCTTTCAATGCAAGGAGTGCTGGTTTTTGTAGGAATAAAATTGCAATGATATTCACCCATGCCATAATCCCTACACCGATATCACCAAGAGCCCAAGCGGTTGCTGCTGTTTTTATACAGCCGTAGAATACAACACCTAAGAAAACAATTTTTAAAACAAGTGACATCCATGGACGATCTTTATCACGATTTAAATAGGCAATATTCGTTTCTGCAATGTAGTAATACGCCATAATTGTTGTAAAAGCGAAGAATAATAGAGAAATGGCAACGAAACCGTTTCCAAATCCAGGGAATACAGATTCTACTGCAGCTTGTGTATATCCAGGACCCGGTTCTGCACCATTCAATTTGTTTACAATGAAGTTTTTTCCGCTTGCATCAAATACGTTATACATTCCTGTAATAATCATCATAAACGCTGTTGCTGAACAAACGAATAATGTATCAATGTAAACGGAAAATGCTTGCACAAGTCCTTGCTTTGCTGGATGTGATACTTCCGCTGCTGCTGCAGCATGTGGTCCAGTTCCTTGACCAGCTTCATTTGAATAAATACCACGTTTTACTCCCCAAGAAATTGCTAAACCAATAATTCCACCAAAAGCCGCTTCTAATGCAAATGCACTTTTTATAATTAACATAAATGCTTCAGGTAACTTTTCAATATTCATAAACACAATTACGCAAGCAACAAGTATATATCCAACCGCCATAAATGGCACAACAACTTGTGCTACGTTAACAATACGCTTAACCCCACCAAAAATAATAAGTGCTAATACAACGACTAATACTGCTCCTGAGATAGAAGTATTAATGCCAAAAGCAGTTTCCAAACTTAAGGCAATACTATTTGCTTGAACACCTGGAAGCAACATCCCTGTTGCAAGGATTGTAGCAGCGACAAACACAAGTGCATACCACTTAATTCCTAATCCTTTTTCAATGTAATACGCTGGGCCACCACGAAATTGCCCTTGATGCTTTGTTTTATATATTTGGGCAAGTGTTGATTCTACATAAGCAGATCCCGCTCCTAAAAATGCCACAGCCCACATCCAAAAGACTGCTCCTGGTCCACCAAATGCAACTGCTGTTGCAACGCCGGCGATGTTCCCTGTTCCAACGCGCCCTGATAGAGAAAGCGCTAACGCTTGGAAAGAAGAAACACCGGCTTCTGACTTTTCTCCTTGAAATGTAAGCTTTACCATTTCTCCCACATGTCTAACTTGTAAAAATCTCGTTCGAATCGAAAAATATAAACCAACGCCTAAACATAAATAAACAAGTGCGGGACTCCATACAATACTATTTAGCCAAGTAACGAAAGCTTCCAATCTATTTCCCCTCCTTTTCTTTATAAAGAATATTCAGAATATATAAAAAGTATAAATGTATCTATAGTCTATGACAATATTATTTTGATAAAACAAACATATTTTTGTATAAAAAAACAAAGTATATATTTGATATATATACTTTGTTACATTACATCTGTATTATATATTCACAATGGCTTCCTGTTTTATAATCCTTACATACAGTTCATCTGCTAGCTTTTGAAAATATACTGGCATTTCTTTACCCTTGAACTTCTTCTGAATCGTACCATATAAACCAATATCACGAAGGCGTAAAAATAGTGGTAGTGATTCATACCAACTTTCTTCTAATTGATGTTCTAACTCATACCCTTTTCTTAATACTTGTAATTGTTTACGCACAAACAATGTTTTTTCTTGTTCAGTCTTCCATACATTCGAAAGAACGGAATAATAAATAACCATTGCTAAATCATGAATAAAATAATTATACGTTGCATCATCAAAATCAAAAATCGTCAATTCTTTCCCATCATAATGGAAATTCCCTTGATGAATATCACCATGCATAAGACCAAAATTTCTCTTTTCTATTGGAAGCATCTTTATTTTATCAATTAATACATATGCAATCTTTTTTACTTGTTCATCCTCTAACTGATCAATAATCGCTTTCTCTTCTATCTCCCATGTATCACGATATCCTGTATTAGGATAACTTATTGTAAGACGATGAAGTTGACCAATCGCTTTTCCCCATGCTTCAAAAAGATCATCTCCCCAATAAATAGATGTTGAATCTTTTACTCTCTCTCCTTTGGCATATGCAAATAAAGAAGCGTAAAAGAAAGTTCCATCTACTGCTTGTATCCCTTCTACAAGTTTTCTAGATTTTGAATAATATGGTCTAGCAATCTTAGCTCCATGCTCCCCTAGATACTGTAAAAAATCTAATTCTGTTTCTACTTGTTTTTCAGATCGATGAGAAGAGTGCGTTAATCTTAATACGTAAGATACCCCCTTTTCATCCTTTGCATGAAAAATATAGTTTTCAAAATCTCCAAGTGGATTTTTTTCCACTGTAACGTTAAATAGATTTGCCGCTTCCTCCAAAATTTCATTGGTGAAAACTCTCTCTACAGCTATTTCCATATTTAGCTCCTCCTTTACGTATCCTTTATTTAATTCGACATGAACGTGAAAAATACTGCTATGAACAGAATGCACGAGCTCAAATTTTATAAATAGAAGGGATCAAAAAATAAAAAGATTGCTTATTCAATCAACTTTTTTGTTCAAGGTGCCGGAACATTCTTTAGAGATTCTCAGCATTTTGTAAATAAGAAACCTATACCTAAATGTGAATTCAAACTAAAATCTGATAATAATTCCATCTTTTTCTTGTTGTTTATATCACTTTATGATATATTTTTTTCAGATATATCATAAAGTGATATAAAAGGTAGGGATAAAATGAAATCATTAGAGCAGTTAACTGATTCTGTATTTTATATTATGGCAGGATTTACAAAACCAAGGCATGGCTATGCAGTGATGAGTTTGATTGAAGAATTAACAGAAGGTCAAGTAGTAATTGGACCTGCATCACTGTACACAATTATTAAAAAGTTAATAACCGAATCTTACATTGAGTTATTTGATGATTCAAATTCACGTAGAAAAGTATATGTTTTAACAGAAAAAGGGAAAGAAGTGTTAGAACAAGATATTTTGAGACGTAAAACGATGCTTGATTTCGCTGAAAATGGATTAAAGGGGGAGAAGTAAAATGGGGAAAACAAAATACATGATGTCAAACGGAATTGCTTTTTCAGAAAAAAGGGACTTACAGAAGCTAAGGAAGTATGCTACAAAAGGTTGGATCGTGAAACGCTTCAAAAAAATGGGATATGAATTGGAAAAAGGTATTGCTGAAGATGTTATTTTTAGTCTTGATATAAGAGAATTAGCAGCAAACGAATTAGAAGAATATATCGAAATGTTTGAACTGGCAGGTTGGGAATATATTTGCTCAAGTTATAATATGCACCTATTTAAAGCGCAACCTGGCACAAAACCAATTTATACAGATAAAGAAACAAAGCAGGAAAAAATAAAAAAACTTAGACAACCAGTTCTATTAACAGTCGCGATTAGTATGGCTCTGCTTATTATAAGCTATATCGTTCATTCAGTAAGCTCTGGATTATTAAGTACAATATTTTCAACAATCTTTTTATGTTCACTTGTCATTACTGTTCCCATGTTAATGACATTAATGGCGACCTACTACCATTCTTTTCGCACAAAATAGTATAGCATTTCTAAGTCTATAAAGCAGCGATACATTATAAATCCCTTATATTTTAATTAATCTTTATTCAAAATATAAGGGAATCTTTTCATAATGAAATGAATGTTCTCAACATCCTTTTAATCAAGTTTTACTTTGAGCCCACACATGCATTTACTTTTCTTCACCTTCTGTTTGCATTGAGTTGAAAGTCCAATTCAAATTCAATACATCTCCTTGGAACACATTTTGATCTTCCCCGTTATCTACAAATGTGAACATCACATAGAAAGTATCGTCATCACCTGGAGCAAGTCCGTTTTCTTCTCGATCTACAATACCTTTTTGCACAAGATCAGGAATATTTCCATTTTGTGTAGCTTCCTTCAATTCAGATAATGTAGTAGACCATATAGGTACTGTATTTTTGTCCAAGTTCCACAAGAAATCAACGCGGATATGATCCCCAAAATCAGTATTTCCATTATCTCCTTTGGCATCAATTACAGTGTAATCAGTAAGAAGCTTCACATCTCCTATCGCTAATGTACCTTTGTTAACTAGTTGAAACCCACGCTCCATTTCGTCACCTGGTTTAAGATTATCTACATCAATAACGACTTTAGGATCAACACTCAAGTCTAAAGTACTAGCTGCAAACGTGTTATTTGACACTTCTTTATCACTGAAATACGCATACGTTCCTCCCCCAATTAAAGATAAACCAAGAACCGCAGTCATAGCACCCATACCAAGCTTTTTCTTAAGACCCATTTCAATAATCCCCCTATTTTAAAAGTTCAAGTTATAGATCACGTATCAATTGCACGAAAAATAATAAACAAGCTAGTAAACTATTCCACGTTAAAAACTAACCAATTTTAATTACTCAATGTGAAAATTCAAGTACCAAAATACATTTCACTATAAAACTACTTTAAGAAAAACCGGTAACGTTACAATGAAGCATTACCGGTCCTCATTAATCATGGAAGCACATCCCTAATTCGTTTTATTGTAGTTATTTAATGGCATACTGCATTCCAAATTTGTACTTACTTATTTTTTCGGTTCCAATCCAATCGAGCGCAAGATTTTCTCTAACGTCACTGGTCCAACATTTTCTTTTGGTTTCTGATTCTCTTTAGCATCTGGACCCTTTTTCAAGAAGTTCTTCTCGATAAAACGTATATCTGTTTCATTTACAACGCCGTCTTGATTGATGTCACCATCTTTAACAGTTTTTCCTTTTTCATATGATAGAGCTGCTATTCTAGCATCTTGAATATCCACCATTTTATCGCCGTTGACGTCACCAGCAAGGTTATCATCCATATCAGCTCTAAAATATTGACCTACTAATTCCCCATCCTGCATTTTCCCTATTTTTGTTGTTAATTTACTATTTAAATGACCCGGCATTTCTACAAAAATATCGTATTCTTTATCGCTCACAGGAACATTGTGAATTTCAAATTGGCCGTTATTATCAATTTTCCCTGTGTATTTCTTTCCATCCTTGCCAACCACGTACACTTTTGCTCCCAGTTTTGTGTAGTCGTTCTTACCTACATACCCCTCTTCAGTCAAGAATGCTTCTGGTCCAATATATCCTGTAACCATTGAATGTTTTGAAACAATAGAAAAGGATTTATCTTTAAACACAGGAATCTCAGCACCTTCTGATACACCAGCTTTTGTATAAGAGAATTTATCTACTCCAAATACAGCCAAACTATTAAAATATTCATCACTCGTCATCTCGAATGTAACATCTAAAAATGGTGTGTCTCCATCTAATCCCTTAAATTCTGCTCCTTCTACAGATGCGCCAACTTTTACTTTATTTTCCCAAGTGCCTTCTTCATTTATCACCGGATCTTCTAACTTGATATTTAATCCATGTTGTTTCGCATATTCCGTAAGCGCTGGATTTGATTTCACATCTGTAAATTTAAATAGCTGTTTACTATAAGGAATCTCAAATGTACCTGACATAAGTTGTTTTACATTATTGAGATTTAAAGTTAACGTAATTTTGTCTCCTAATTTTATTTTGTCTTTGTCATAACTTGGAATAGCGTATTCTGTTCCTTCTTTAACAAAGACGTAATCTTTAAACCCATTCGCCATATTCGCTGCAGTTGCAAGGTCATATCCAAATAATCTTAAATTAAGCGGTTCATTTATTTCCTCTGGAAGTACGCCAAGTTTAAAATCACCATTGGCTTGAATTGTATTCAACCAACCTGATGGAAAGGCAGAGTTTTGGTAATATACAATTTCATTAGCCTTTTGATCATACTGAAGGCCTTTTGCCTTTAATGCATCTATCGTAGAATCATAAATATTACCATGGACCCACAATGCCCTTTGACCATCTTCTTCTGTGAACATAGATTCATTTACCTCATGAACACCAGGTTGTACATCAGCAAATTTCACTTCAGGTTTGACATTATCAATAATTACGCTATCTCCTTTTGTATAAGGTTTTCCTTCTTTATCATATCCAATGAAATCCAGTTGGTAATCTCCATCAGGTAGCGTAACTCGTTTATCTCCAATTGGATGATTCGGATCTCCTGTAAACGGGAACACGTATCCTCCCATACCATCGAACATAATATATTCAGTATTCGGTGTTAGACTACTAGCATTAAGTGTGCCAACAATTCCTAATGCCTTTCCTGTTTTTCGATCCTTCACAACCGCATCAATGGTTTCAAGTGGACTATTTAATTTAAATGTCAACGGTGAACTCGGTCTTCCCATAAATGGATGGAAGTTAGATGTATCTGTCGCCATTGCATCTCTAAGCAAATCTACAGATGCAATCCCTTTTTCTGTGAATTTCACTGCAAATGGCACTTGATATGTTTCTTTTTCATTGTTTTTATTTGAAATATGAATATATCCTTCATATCTACCGAATTCCGCGTTTTCTGGAATGATAATTTCAGGACTAATTTCCCCAGATGTACCAGGAGCTACTTTAATAGAATCTTGTACATTCAACTTCACACCATTCTTCGCTGCATCCTGCACTCCTACACTTGTTGGTGAAAACTCTACTTCTAGTTTGAACTCTTTTTCTTCTGTTTTATTGTTGTTTTTAATCAGAACTTTTCGATTATCTTTAATTGGTCCATTTGCTAATTGCGTTTTATAACCGAATGCAATAGAACCAGTTTTTTCTTCAATTTCTACTTCTTCATCATTTACCACGTTTGTCGTTTTATCGATAACCTCAATCGCTGTATCCGTATGAACTGCACGATAAGCATCAATTCGTCCTGATCCCACCTCAAATACGGAGCGCTCTTCTTTTAAATCTACCGCTGTATTCATAAGCGCCTCTTTTACTTCAAATGGACTATAGTTTGGATGTTCTTGTAAAATTAATGCTGCTACCCCCGCAGTATGAGGAGTTGCCATAGATGTACCCGACATACGTCCATACGCTACTGGATAATTTTCGCCATCCTTTGGATCATTAATATATTCAGGAACAGTAGAGAAAATAGACACACCTGGCGCTACTATATCTGGTTTAATATCATCTGTTTTACTTGCAGGACCTCGTGAACTGAAATCAGCTAGGTGATCTCCCTCTGTTTTTGTGTTACTCAGTTCTCCAAATGCTAAGGACACATCCCCCTGGGCAGCTTTTGCTTGTAATTTCTCACCATCTGCTTTTGTTAAGCGGAAAGATGGAATAGATGAAGTACTTTCTCCAAGATAACTTGTAATGTCACCATCCACATTGTTGTACACAATGACAGCTTTCGCGCCTGCTTCCTTCGCATTTTTAATTTTTTCATCAAAAGTAATCTCACCGCGCTGGATGAGCGCTAGCTTTCCTTTTACATCTTTCCCTGAAAAATCATCTGATTTTCCAAGGCCTGTATATACAACAGATAAGGATTGTCCTTTTAAGTCCTCAAGCTTATCAGCAAAGCTTTTTCCAAGTAGCATCATCTTATCCACATGTAAATCACCTGCAGTAGCGGAAAACGTCGGGATAGTCATCGCAGCGTCACTCGCTCCAACTGTAATCGGAAGTGCTGCCGCACTAGGTGATCCAAGAGTTCCTTCTTCTGGTCCACTATTTCCTGCCGCTACAACTGTGACAACACCAGCTAACATAGCATTGTTTACTGCCACAGAAGTAGGGTATAAAGGATCATTAATAGAGGCACCTAGTGATAGATTAATAACATCCATATCGTCTTTCACTGCTTTATCAATCGCAGCAAGAATACCATTTACTTGTCCGCTTCCATATGGTCCTAATACACGATACGAATATAAATCTACATCAGGAGCGACTCCCTTAACCGCATAATCTACGTTATTTTTTTTGTCTGCAGCAATAGTTCCAGCTACATGTGTACCGTGAGATGTATAATATGCATTTCCATTATAAATCTCAGGATAACCTCCAGAGTTTTGCCAGTCTTTATATGTTGTTTCCATTGGATCAGCATCGTTATTAACGAAGTCCCATCCTTTTATAGAGTTTGGATCTACCTTTGTTGGATCTTCCCCTTGTGTTGCACGATATCCTTTATATGCATCTTTTAAATCAGGGTGGTTATAATCGATACCTGTATCCAGCACCCCCACCTTAATTCCTTTACCTGTTATTTTTTCATCATGAAGCTTGTCCACACCGATTTGTGGTACACTATCTGCCATTTTTGGCTGGGCAGCAGTCTTAGCTGTTTCTTTCGGCAAATCAATTTTGACCTCCTGATCTTCCCATACGCGCTTAACGATACCAGTGCGAACTAAGTCTTCAATCATATTCCCAGGTAACGACATTGCCACACCATTAAAAGCATTCTTATATTCTCTTGTTATTTTGGCAGACTTAAAGTTTTCCCCTTTATCTTTCTTTTTTCGAAGCTGTTCGAGCTCAGATTTAAATCCTTTATGAGATGCTTCCACCTTTTGTTCTGCATTAGAAAGAGCTAATTTTTTCCCTTTAGCTGCTTGTTTTAGCACCTCAATTTTAGCAGGAGCTTGCTTGAACTCTACAATTACATTCACATTATCAGGACTTGCTGTATTGATACCTGGTGAAATAACAAAACCTGGTTTTGTATCTAATGTTTTTAAAGCATTACGTTGTTCCTTTGTAAGTCCTTTCAATACAGAATTTGCATCATCAATACCAGTTAAAGTAGATGTATTTACCTCTTCTGCCAATACGTTATATGGAATTCCTTGAGACAATAACATACCAACAGTCAACGTTCCAATAAGAATCTTTCCAAATTTTCTTTTCTTCATATGGCATCCCCTTATAATTACAAAGTTATTTTTTCGAGACGAATTGATTCTCAAAACCTTGTTCAGCATTGGCAATTCTATCAATCTTGAACCTTTATTTTGTATGATTGAGAATAACCAACACTGCTACCATCCCCACATTTCATCTAGCTGACCGTCCACTTTAATTTTTTCTATAAACGCCCCCTACAACTTATTTCCAATACCAAATTTTCACAAAATGAATTATTAATACAATGAAACGATAATTCTATTTTCATTATTCCATATTCCGATTTTTCTGAACATTAAACAAAAGGAGTAATTTTTGTTCTAATGATTCTACACCTAAATAGTACAAAAGAACTATCTTGCTCTTTATTCTTTGGAATAGAGAATAAAGAAACACGATAGTTCTCTTAGGAATTTTTTATTTAGTCCAACGGAACCAATTGATTTCGAACTGCATAAATCACTGCTTGCGAACGACTTTTTACATTGAGCTTTTTAAAAATTTTATTGATGTGAATTTTAACTGTCTTGTCACTAATATATAGAGCTTCAGCAATTTCTTTATTACTAAGCCCCTTAACCAATTCAAAGAGAATCTCCTTTTCACGCTCTGTCAATTCATTTTCGTTTGATTCTACTTTCATTTGTTGCTGATGATACGTAATTAATTTTTTCGTCATACGCGGATGAATAACGGAATCACCTTGATATAACATTCGAATTGCTGCTACTACTTGCTCTGATGATGAATCTTTCAACAAATAGCCATCAGCACCCGCCTGAAGTGCATCCATTAAATACTCGTCATGCTCATACATAGTAAAAGCAAGCACTCGGCAAGTCGGATACTGTTTTTTCACTAACGCCGTAGCTTCAATTCCATTTTTCCCAGGAAGATTAATATCCATTAAAATACAATCCGGTCTGCATTCCTCGACTTTCTCTAATACCTCGTCCCCAGAGATCGCTTCCCCAACTACTCTTATATCAGATTCAACCTCTAGTATACTGCGAATTGCGTCTCGTAAAAAAGCATGATCATCCACTACTAATATTTTAATCATTTTACGCACCCCTTGTTTGTGAATCTGGAATTAATAATGTAATTTCTGTCCCCTTCCCTACAGAACTATCAATCTGTAAAGTAGCCCCTAGCTGTTCAGCTTGTTCATTCATATGTAATATACCATAATGCGGCTCACACTTCGTTTTAACCATAGACTCAAATAGTGAAAAACCAATTCCATTATCCTTCACCTTTAAAAGTACGTGCTCACGCTGATAGCTTAACAGCACATCAACTTTTTCTGCTTGTGCATGTTTAACAATGTTCTGCAAACTCTCCTGAAATGTATCAAAAATAACTCTTTCTTTAGAAAAACTGATTGTACGAGCATGACCCCTTTCATGGTATGTAATGTCTATTTCATATTCTTGTTTTACAGATTTTATTTTACTTGCTATCGCTTGCTTAAGTCCTAATTGTTGCGTTGGATATGGCTTTAAAGCATAAATAGAATAGCGAACTTCTCCTAAGCTTCCCCTTAATTTTTTTATACTTTTCTCCACTACTTGCTGCATATCGGTTGGTTTATCACGATATTTTTTCTGGACGGATTCTAGTTGGAATATTACCCCGGCTAACGCTTGCGCGATACCATCGTGAATTTCGCGTGCAATTCGATTTCTTTCTTCTAAAATCATTCTTTTTTCCTGTTCAGAAATCAATATCCTTGTTTTAACTACGTTAGCTAATTGGTTAGAAAACGTAGCTAAAGACTGTATATCTTCTGGAAAAAAACCCGCATTTCTACTTTTTCCTGCAACAAACATTCCAACTAATTCATCATTTACAATAAGGGGAAAATATACAAGCGAGCGTATGATATCATCAAATACATCATCTCCAGGAGCCATACCAGTTTTCCAATCATTAAAAACAAGATTTTTGGAGATTTCCTCAAACCCCTTATATATATCAGAATGATCAGAAAAATTCGGATGCACTTTCCCATCTTTTAATAAAAGATTCCAGTTTCCATCATCTTTTGTCCATATTGCATATGCTTGTATTCCAAAAAAACCTTTAAGTGCTTGTTTGATATGCTTCAAGTTCCCTCCGGTTAGTCCACGACTTATTTCTGTTGTAATAAGAAACAGTTCGTATAATCGTTCCTTCTCGATCCTTATTCGCACAGAAAAAGAGCTGATAACTGAAATTGCTACAAGTGGAAAAAAGAAAAACAATACTGTAATCTCGTTTATCTCCACACTATATGCACTAACTAAGAGATGCATCAGAGCAGCGTAAAATAAACCAAAAGTTTCACAAAGAAATACCGTTGTGGTTTTTTTATACCATTGATGTATTGAATACGGCTGAGGAAGGAGTACCATTAACAAATCGTAAAAACGGTTGTTGAAAAAACAAAAAAACACGCAAAACAATAACAGAAATATTAATTTCTCATACAGGACTGACATGTCGATCCTGCTAATAAATAAAGACAGACCTTCATTGGAAAACCATTCTGCCAAGATCAAACTAAGAGCATGCTGTGTACTATTAAATAGCATTCTTTGCACTGGCGAACGACGATGCAGATGAATAATTAGCGTAACAAACACAATTGCAATAATAGTTATATGTATTCCAAGCTGCCAACTCATAGCGTAAATAATCGGAAAGGTAAGCGAGCTAGTTCCTCTCCAAAATCGTACAGGAAAATACTCTGCAATCCCCATAAATATTAATAACAATATTAGTATTGTTGGATGAGAAGGGATTTTAATTTCAAGTAAAGATATAGTTATAGTAATCAAACCAAGAAAAGAAATGAAATAAAGATAATAACTAGCAACTTTTTCTCTCATAAAAATAGAATCTACATCTTTCAAAACAGCCCCTTCTTTCTTTATAAAAATATATTTTCTCTATTATCCAACAAAAAACCGGCACTGGCAAAATGGAAGAACTTCCACTAGCCAATCACCGGCTGTGTACTACACCTAAACAGGCAAGACACAATATTAGTATAAGTTGATTTTTATAAATTTCCTATTCATCAAATGATGTAATTGTACATACTATTGGACGTAATCTTTATAGTACAAAAGATGTATATTAATATCGTTAATCTAGTAGAGTTGTAATTCACTTGTAAATTTCTTTGTACATGTAAAGCAAGAAACTGTTGATGTTATATATCCCCTATAAAATCTTTAACACAAACATAATTTAAAATTTGAAAAAAGATTATCCAAAGGTGCAGTTTAACCCTGAAGTAGAAGTAAAAATGTTATATAGTGGCGTTTTAAATTAATAAGAGGTTGAATGCTATGGGCATCCAACCTCTTATTTCAATTATTTAGTAAATCGATACACAATGGATTCATACGGTCTAAGGATAAGCTTTCTAATATCTTCACCTGAATCCTCATAATTTGATATTAATATTTCTTGCTTCATCCCATTTACTTTAATCTCTTTTGGCACAGAATATGTTATTGTTTCTCCATAAAAATTATTTATCACAAGTAGCATTTCATCATTTAACGTACGAGTATATACCCAAACATTCGGATCATCCATATCTATAATTTCATATTTACCAGCTGTAAGCACATCATATGTTTTTCTAAGTTCAATTAACTTTTTATAATGATAAAACACAGACTCTTTATCTTGTAATGCTTTTTCCACATTAATTTCTTTGTAATTTTCTGCAACTGAAATCCAAGGTGTATTTGTTGAAAAACCAGCATTTTCTTCTTCATTCCACTGCATAGGTGTCCGTGAATTATCGCGAGATTTTTGTTTTAGGATACCAATGATTTCTTCATTTGACATCCCTTCTCCCTGCTTCATTTCATAAATATTTAAAGATTCAACATCTCGATACTGTTCAATTCTTTCAAATCCTGGATTTGTCATTCCAATTTCTTCACCTTGATAAATATAAGGTGTGCCTTGCAACATATGCATCGCCGTTGCTAACATCTTTGCCGATTCATTTCGGTACCGCTTATCATCACCAAAACGGGATACAATGCGAGGCTGATCATGGTTACACCAGAACAGAGCGTTCCAGCCCCCACCTTCTTGCATTTCAGTTTGCCACTTTGACATGATTTCTTTCAACTGCCTGAAATCAAAGTCAGCTTTTGTCCACTTATCTCCATTTGGATAATCTACTTTTAAATGGTGAAAGCTGAAAGTCATACTTAATTCCTTCCGCTCTGGATTTGAATACTTAATACAATTATCAATTGTTGTAGATGACATTTCTCCAACTGTAATTACGTCTTTTCCTTCAAATACTTCATGATTCATTTCTTGTAAATATCCATGAACACGAGGGCCATCTGTATAGTATTTCCGACCATCGCTAGTAGCAGTTGTTCCTTCATCATCTAGAAAACGTTGATCTTTTGAAATTAAGTTAATGACATCAAGCCGGAATCCTTTGACCCCTTTTTCAAGCCAAAAGCGCATCATTTCGTATACTTCTTCCCGAAGCTTTTCATTTTCCCAATTTAAATCAGCTTGCGTTTTATCAAACAAATGCAAATAATATTGCTTTGTTTTCTCATCATATTCCCAAGCGGAACCACCAAACTTAGACTGCCAATTATTCTTTTCATCACGCCATATATAAAAATCACGGTACGGGCTATTTTTATCATGGCGCGCTTCCTGAAACCACTTATGCTCCGTCGAACTATGGTTCACAACGATATCAAGCATAATATCCATCTCACGTTTCTTCGCTTCTGCTAAAAGTTCTTCAAATTCTTCCATTGTTCCATAAGATGGATCTATTGAATAATAATCACTAACATCATAACCATTATCATTTTGTGGTGAACGATACATTGGCGTAAGCCAAATATAATCAACACCAAGTTTTTGTAAATAATCTAATTTCTCTGTTACACCTTTTATATCGCCTGTCTCTGTATTGTAATAGCTATTAAAGCTTTTCGGATAAATTTGATAGACAACACTTTTATGCCAATCTTTCATGCTAAATTGCCTCCTACTTCTGTTTTACTTGCTTTGCAAATAACCACGTTAAAACAAATGGAACTACTACTGCGATTATCATCCCAACTACAAACATCGGAATCGATTTCGGAATGATAGAAATAAATGCCGGTAAACCACCAATTCCAATCGCTGGTGCTAATACGCCATTTAACGTAATAAATACTGCCGCAAGTGCCGATCCCGTAATAGCTGCATAAAACGGAAATTTATTTCTCAAATTCACACCAAACATTGCTGGTTCTGTAATACCGAAGTACGCTGAAATAGCTGATGTTGATGCCATACTTTTATCATTTTGATTTTTTGAAATCCAAAACATTGCTAGCGCTGCACTACCTTGCGCGATATTAGAAAGTGCAATCATTGGCCAAATAAATGTACCACCACTTTGTGAAATTAATTGTAAATCAATTGCAATAAACATATGATGCATACCTGTAATAACTAATGGTGCATATAGTGCTCCAAATAGAACCGCACCGATTGCTGGAACTGTTTCGTATACTCCCACTAATCCAGTTGTTAGTAAATCTCCGATATGACGTGTAACTGGACCAATAATACCTAACGCTAATACCCCCGTCACAACGATTGTTGTAATCGGTACAACTAATAGTTGTATCGCATTTGGTACACGTTTTTTCAGGAAAATCTCAACTTTACTTAGCACCAATGCTGCTGCTAAAATCGGTAAAATTTGTCCTTGATACCCTACTTTTTCAATTTGGAACAATCCTAAAATATTAAAGTACTCAATTTTTTGTCCATCTAGTCCTGCCGATGCTTTTCCATAATTCCATGCATTTAATAAATCAGGATGTACAAGCATTAACCCCATTACAATCCCGAGTATTGGACTGCCGCCGAAACGTTTCGTCGCAGACCAACCAACAAGTGCTGGTAAGAATACAAATGCCGTATTTGCCATCATATTAATTAAATCCCATAGCCCGCCTAAGTTTGGATATACTTCTAATAAATTTTTCCCTTCAAAAAATAAGTCTTTAGCACCTAATAAATTATTAATCCCCATAAGTAAACCAGCTGTAACAATTGCTGGCAAAATCGGCATAAATACATCAGAAAATATCTTTACAAATTTTTGCATCGGATTTAATTTTTGATTTCCCGAATCCTTCACATCTGCTACTGTCGACTCCTTCATACCTGCAAGCGTTATCAATTCTGCATATACTCGATCTACATCTCCTGGACCAATCACAATTTGAAATATACCAGCGTTATGAAACGCTCCTTTTACTAAGGAAACTTCTTGCAGTTTATCACTATCTATTTTACTTTCATCCTTTAAAGCGATACGAAGTCTCGTTACACAGTGAGCTGCTTGTTCAATATTTTCTTTACCACCAATATATTTCAGCACTTCTTCTGCTGTTTTACGATAATCTTTCCCCATATCCGTCCCTCTTTTCTTTTTTGATACCGTTTACAATTACATATTAACTCGTATATATAAGTTAGTCAATACTCGTATATACGAGTTGTTATTATTTTTTATCAAACAATACAAAAAGAGATGAAACATCTATCGTTTCATCTCTTTATTTTCTCCGCGCCACATCCGAAAAATGAAAAATATCAAGTCGGTGTCGTGATTCTGTATATTCAAACTGACTACCATCATAAAGATGAGTAAAGTTTTTCACAACAACAACATAATCTGTTCCATTTAAATCTAAATACTTCCGATCATCACCTGTACAAGGTTGCACTTCAATAACGCGCTGTGAATAACTAATATGTAATTCTAATTCTTTCTCAATGTATTTATAAATTGACTTCTCAGCAATTTCTTTTGTTAATCCAGGAATATATTCAGATACAAAATAGTTTACATCTAAAATTACATTTTCCCCGTCAATATTTCGAACGCGTTTAATATGATCTACCTTCGTTTTCGCCTTCACATTTAATAATTTGGCCATTTCTTTCGGTGCTGACAATTGCTCCATCTCTACCACATTTGTTATACATTGGCGCCCTAATCGTTCATTTTCCTCTTGAAAACTCACAATCCCACCAAAATTAAATTCAATGTTTTTTCGTTTTAAAACGAAAACGCCTTTACCGTGTATTTTCTGTACATATCCACGTTCCTGTAATAAATCGACAGCTTTCCTTACCGTCCCACGGCTCACTTCATACTGCTTCATCAATTCTGTTTCAGATGGGATTTTACACCCTTCTGTTAACTTACGATTATCAATTGAATTACTTATCTCCGTATAAATCTGTTCATACTTACTCATCATTTTGAATAACCCCTTGTCACCTTCTATTTCTACTTGTATTATAGCATGACAGAAAATCATGCCAATCTCTCACTAATTTTCCAGCACAAGAAATATCTATATAAATATTTAGTCAACAATACGAATTTTTATAATTTTTTTCATATTTCCCTTTTCATTCTAAAAAACATGTAGTATACTAACTTCAAAATCAGAGGAGAAAGGGAGCAAAGAACTATGCTTACGAATACAACTGTAGTTACATTTGCACAAAAACATCATCATCATACTTAACCCTTGAAACCTAGCGGAAAAATTCACGCGTAGGTACAAGGGTTATTCCCGTTGTACCTACGTTAGGCAAAGAGCCATGTAGGTATTTTTTATCTACATGGCTCTTTTTTTGTTTTCAAAAACGCTAGTAAAAAGATGATGAATAAGCAAAACTACTACAAAGGAGATAAACAAACATGGAAACGAAAAAATGGGGTTTATGGATTTTAACAGCATTTGTTGTTGGAAATATGGTTGGCGGTGGCGTGTTTATGCTTCCAGCAAATTTAGCGCAAGTATCGGGTCCAATGGGATCTACGCTTGCTTGGAGTATTACAGGACTTGGCGTATTTATGATTGCTCTTGTATTTGGAAACCTTGCAGTACGTAAGCCGGAGTTAAAAGCTGGTCCACAAAGTTACGCACAAGCAATGTTTGCTTCTCAAAAGGCAGGTAAAGTTGCTGGATATAGTATGGCATGGGGATACTGGGCTGCGAACTGGGCTGCGACTGCTTCTGTTATTATTTCATTTGCAGGATACCTATCTACATTCTTCCCAGTTTTACAAAGTAAGCAAGTTCTTTTTTCACTAAACGGATTTTCATTAGAACTTGGAAAAGGGTTAACTTTTGCTGTATGTAGCATTATACTATGGGGCATTCAATATATTCTTTCTCAAAACATTGATAGAGCTGGCAACATGAACCTGCTTGCAACGATTGCAAAGATTATCGGATTTACAATGTTCATCGTCATTACACTATTTATTTTCAATACTTCTAACTTTGGCGATGGTCAAACATTTATGAATGAGGCTGGCAAATCAATTCCATTAGGTGGACAAGTTAATGCCGCTGCTATTGCAACTCTTTGGGCATTTATAGGAATTGAGTCAGCAGTTATGCTATCGAATCGCGCAAAATCACAGCGCGATGTAAAAAAGGCAACAATTTTCGGTTTAATTATTGCTCTTCTTATTTACATGGCAATTACACTACTAACAATGGGTGCTCTTCCACAAGACGCTTTAAAAGAGTCGCAAAAACCTTTAGTAGATGCTTTAAACCTAGCCATTGGTAATAAAGGTGCTTATATCATGGCACTACTTGCACTTGTATCATTATTCGGATCTACTGTTGGCTGGATTGTTGTAAGTTCAGAGGTACCTTATCAAGCAGCAAAGAATGGACTTTTCCCGAAATTTTTTGGAAGAACTAATAAAAAAGGGAGTCCTTCAAAGTCACTCCTTGTTACAAATATTATGACGCAAATTTTCTTGTTCTCAACAATATCTGGGACTGTTTCAGAAGCTTATAATTTCGCCATTGTTGTCGCAACATTAGCTTATTTAATTCCCTATCTTGTTTCTACCCTATACCAATTAAAACTTGTTGTAACAGGAGAAACATACGATATAACACCAGGCTCTCGAGTAAAGGATGGAATCATTACAGTACTTGCACTCCTATACTCTATTTGGGTAATTAAAACAGGAACAACTGATTTAAAAACATTTTTCTTAGGTATTGGATTATTTGTATTAGGACTCGTTCTCTATCCAATTCTAATGAAAAATTCATCTACTTCTCCTTCAGAACAGCCTAATAATAAAGCTAGCTAATACAATAAGAAGCTGTGAGCTACATTCCAAAATATACTGGATTGTTCCCTCACAGCTTCTTGTATTCCTAAGAAACTTTCAATTAATAATCAGTGGAGGATGAAGAAAACCACCACTAATTAAAGTTTCACATGAAACTCTTTCTATGCTAATAAGGTGAAACTTTGATTCCCCTTTATCAATTGTACTTTTAGCAATTGTGGATTCCTCTTGTATGTAAAATTAACTGTTAAATAAACCAACGACACTTGAATCTACATAGTGAATACGATTACTTAAGCTCCTTTTGATAGCTAATCGCTTGCTTCCCCATTTGCTCCCAAGCCGCTTGAAATTCATTTTTGGAAACAGCGATATGTGGTTCTGTTCCAAGAGGATTATGAAGATATACTTTTTCTTTATCATATCCGGTTACGAGTACACTATGCTCATAGTACGTAATACGAACCATTCCTTGCGGCGTTTCCCAATTACGAAAATGACCATCGGAAAGACGCCGAAAAGTAGAATTTGTAATGACTAAAACTGGTATCCCCGAACGAATTTGTGTATAAATGCTCTCTATATCTTCTCCCGTCAAATCAATTGCTCGTTCTCCTAAATATTGCTGTGCCAAATTATAAATTGGCTTATGATATGCCCCATATCCAGGATAAGAATACGTGTAAATATTCCCAACAAACCCCTCGTTTGGATGCCCATGTTTATTTCCAATCCAAAACGGAACTTTATGTATTTCCTTTGCTAACCTCATTTTATCTACTTGAATATTGGCTGACTGAAGTAGCATCGCCAAACTCGTTACTTCACAACCCCTTTTTAATTCAGGAAGCTGTCTGATAAACGGAACATGTGATAAGACAATTTTCTCTGGTAAAGGTTTTGCTGTTTCTTGTTTCACTTGTTGAATCTTATATTGACTTGCTTTCCCATCCATTTTTACTGGTTGAGAAGACTTCTTACTTGCCGGAGAACAACTCCCAAATAATACTGTAAAAACAAAAAGTAGTTTATACAATTGCACATATTTTTGCATATATATAACTCTAACTCCATTTCATATTAAAATGCTTCTTTCCTATTGTGTACGATTACAAATAAAATCCCATTGTTATTTTTTCCCGAATTGTATTATCACTATATGCAGGAAAAATGCGGAAAGCTTGAGCATTTTATCTACATTTGTGCAGATAAAACAAAACGTTTTATAATGAGGGTATTATACTAAATTTCTATAAAGCAATACGCAAGAAAGTATAGGTGAAATATATACATATGAAAAATCGTGTCGTTCAACTATTATTTGTGTTGACTATTGTAGCGATCGTCCTCACGCTCTTAAATAAAGAGGTCATATCTTTATATAAATTTATTGGTGTACTATGGTCGATTACGATTATAGGAATTTCCTTCGTTATTTTTATCGAAAATCGCTCTCCACAAAGCACACTAGCATGGTTTTTAGTATTAGCACTTCTTCCTGTTATTGGTGTATTATTGTATGCACTTTTTGGAAGAAGTCGCTGGAGACGAAAAAAACATTTACATCGTGCAGAGGAACAGCGAAATGTATTCCGTCAGATTTTAGAAGGGAAGCGTTTAGATGTAGCATTTCCTTCCTCACTAAGTGAACGGTCTACCTATTTAACCAAAGTTGTACAAAAATTTGGTGGTGGTCCCGTTGCAGATCAAACAACAACAACGCTATTAACAAACGGAGAGGAAACATTTACTGAAATCATACAAGCTATCGAAAATGCACAGCATCATATTCATATTCAATACTATATTTATCGTTCAGATGAAATCGGTACAAAAATTCGGGATGCATTAATAAAAAAAGCAAAATCCGGTGTCATCGTACGTTTTCTTTTCGATGGACTTGGAAGTAATACACTACGAAATCGCTTCTTACGACCGATGAAAGAAGCCGGAATTGAAATTGTCGAATTCGATTCCATTCTTTCACCATGGCTACTAGAAACAGTAAATTATCGGAACCATCGTAAGATTGTTATTGTAGATGGAGTTATTGGTTTTACTGGTGGGCTTAACGTTGGGGATGAATATCTTGGCCGTTCGAAAAAGTTCCCTATTTGGCGCGATAGTCATTTAAAAATAGAAGGAAAAGCATTATATAAACTGCAAGCTGTTTTTCTAGAAGATTGGCTATATGCTTCTAGCGGTTTAAATAACTATTCCTGGGATTCATTTATGAATAGAGGATACTTTCCAGGACAAGGTATTCACCAAGCAGAAGGTGCTGTTCAAATTGTCGCAAGTGGTCCAAGTTCCGATGATACAAGTATTCGCAATGCTTTATTAGCAGCTATAGGGTCTGCCAAAAAATCAATTTGGATCGCAACGCCCTACTTTATTCCAGATCAAGAAACATTAACATTACTGCGTTTAAGCGCCACCGCTGGTATTGATGTCCGTATTCTATATCCAGGAAAAAGTGACAGTATCATTAGTGATCAAGCATCTCAATCCTACTTTACACCACTCTTAAAAGCAGGAGCTTCCATTTATCGCTATAAAGATGGATTTATGCATGCTAAAATTGTACTTGTTGATGATGAGATTGCATCGATTGGTACCGCAAATATGGATATTCGTAGCTTTGAGCTTAATTATGAAATTATTGCGGTGCTATATGAATCAAAAACAGTTTTAGATATAAAACGTGATTTTGAACAAGATTTTAAAGACTCCATCGAGATTAGATGGGATTCATTCAAAAAACGCCCTATTGGAAAGCGAACACTGGAATCACTTATGCGGCTAATTTCCCCTTTGCTTTAAAAAGTAATCAAGATAAACTTGATTACTTTTTCTTTTATAATGGTACATTCCTCTCCCTTCCTTTTCTTTGCATACCATATTAAAACAAGTTATCATAAGATGTATTGTTTACTTTACGAAAATAATGTTAGGTGGGAAATACATGTTAAAACAATTTCATATACATGCTGATTTAAAACAGCAATTAGCAACAATTCACGACAAAAATAAGCAAGCAGCTGGTGAAAATGCACATTTAATCGGTACAAAAATGTATAAAGCATCAGATAGCAGTATTATTGAAGATGCGATTACAGCACTTCTACTTGGCAAAAACATTTTATTAAAAGGGCCGACAGGAAGCGGTAAAACTGTACTTGCAGAAACACTATCTTCTTTATTCCAAAAACCAATGCACAGTATTAACTGTTCTGTTGATTTAGATGTCGAAGGTATTTTAGGATACAATACTTTAAAAACAAAAGATGGAGCATCTGAAGTTTCCTTCGTTGACGGTCCTCTTATGAAAGCAATGAAAAACGGACATTTCTTATATATCGATGAAATCAATATGGCAAAACCTGAAACACTTCCTCTTCTTCAT
Source organism: Bacillus pfraonensis (assembly GCF_050768835.1). Taxonomy (NCBI): domain Bacteria; kingdom Bacillati; phylum Bacillota; class Bacilli; order Caryophanales; family Bacillaceae; genus Bacillus; species Bacillus pfraonensis. The sequence continues at coordinate 95,885 of NZ_JAHCDO010000019.1, forward strand.
GGTGCATTAGATTACCGTAAAATGATCACAAACCCATTTACACAACAAGTTGTATATGGTGATGAAGAGTACCGCGTTATTGCGGCAATTAACGAAGGTTACGTTGGAACGAGCGAACTAAATGAAGCATTAAAAAACCGCTTTGTTATCATTGAAGTTCCTTATATTCAAGGTGATACTTTAAAAGAGTTATTACTATCTGAATCCAAATTAAATGACGTTGCAACGATTGAAAAGTTTGTAGCATTCGCAAGTGACCTCATGCCACTTGCCCGTGATGGACGTGTAAGTGAAGAAGCAGCAAGTATTCGCGGCATTATCGACGCATGTGACTTAGGCGTATATATTCCTGTTATGCGCGCAATTGAGCGAAGCATTATTGCAAAATTAAATGATGAAACAGAACAAATGACTGTCCGTGAATTAGCAGAAAGCTACTTCTTTGAGGGATAATTCATGAGACAAATTTTTAGTGACAAAAAAATTGATGCGTCGCTGTTTCTTCAAATGGAAAACTTAATGTATGCCCTTCTAAAGGAAGACGATGCCTACCTTGAGTATGGCTATAAAGCATACTACGACGAAATAGAAAAAAAGGTTGTCATTAGTCACTTTTGGGATGATCGAAAAGAAGAAGATACCATAATCGGATTAAAAAGCGAAGTGTTTTTAAAAGCACTTGGTAATAAACACTACTCGGACATGACTTTAATTCGCTCTTATGCAATTGAATTACAAGAATCTCCTCTTAAAAAGTTTTTAACACAATTATTTGTTTTATTAGAAGATTTACGTGTTGAGGAAATCGTGAAAAGCTTACGTCCTGGCACAAAATATATTTTTAAGCGCCGAAAAGAAATGTATCGTAATTACTTCGGCTCACAAAATGAAATAAACCGCGTTCGTAATTATCACGGTGATCGTCTATTTTGTTTATGTTACCTTTCATTAACGAGCGATAAATATGAAATGTTCAACAATGAATATTTCGAGCAAATTGAAACGATTTTACACGAAACATTCCAAGCACGTAATACGGAAGATATTATGTACGTCGTTGAAAAAATTCGCTATCGTCTAGAAGGTCTTCTGCAAAATGATATGATCAATAACTATTTCGGACACGCCCCACTCTACTTATCTGTCATTGCAGATGAAAAAAACTGTCGTGTCGAAGAATTAGCAAATGATGATACTCAAATCGTAGATGATGAGAATAAAAATAAAATTAATGAAAGCTTCTCGACATGGCATCGTGAAAATAAAAATAACGAAAACGAGAACTTTTTACGCTTTGAATTAGAAAGCGGAACAAAAACAAATATGATGGGTGATACTGCTCGTGAATCAGAGGATGGCGATCAAGCGCTTGGTTCTGTACAAGGGACTTCTCAAAAAAGTACGCAATCTAACTTTGATGTGGCTGATGCAGAAGATTCCAGAGCCTCTCATGCTTCTAGCCAAAATGAAGGCATATATGGTAAATATAATGTCGGTGCTTCTCATACATTTAAAGAAGCTCGCAAGCCAAACTCTGATGAGAAAAAGGACTATCAAGCCATTAAGTCACTCATTAATAAAGACGTAAAAGAATTAAAGAAAATCATTGAGAAAACAATTGAAAATAAAACAAACGCAAATAGTGATAAATATTACGGAAGACTTCGTAAGAAATTCCTTCGTATTTATACAGAAAAACAGCCGCGCATGTTTTATAAAAAGGGACAAGAATCACAAGAACTTGACGTTGCCTTCCAACTATTAGTCGACTGCTCTGGTTCTATGTATAACAAAATGGAAGAAACGAAGAAAAGTGTTGTTCTATTCCATGAAGCATTAAAATCATTAAAGATTCCACATGCAATTAGTGGATTCTGGGAAGATGCTTCTAGTGCGACACCAGAAGATAAACCAAACGTCATTCATGAAGTGGTAACATACAAAAACTCAACGCTTCCAAACGTTGGACCAGAAATTATACAACTTCGCGAAGAAGAAGACAATCGCGACGGTTACATTATTCGCATCGTTTCTGAAAAGCTTGCAAAACGACCAGAGAAGCACAAATTCTTACTTGTCTTTACAGACGGTGAACCATCTGCTTTAGACTATCAACAAGATGGTATTTTAGATACACACGAAGCTGTTAAACTCGCTCGAAAAAGCGGTATGGAAGTTATCGGGATTTTCATCGAAGAAGGCGAAGCAAAAGAAGCGACATATCAATTAATGAAAAATATTTATAACCATCATTTCTTAGTTGCCAATCATGCTGAAGATTTACGCTTAAAGATTAAGCCGCTATTGAAGAAATTATTATTGAAGACGATTGAATAGCAAGCAGGAGCCCATTTGGCTCCTGTTTTTTAATCATTATTTGTCGAGCGATCGATATCCTATGTGGAATCGCTGATATATTTTAATTTGCGTCGATAAAATTTTTATTTACTATTTTGTTTCCTTTTGAAATGTATATGGAATAGATGCTTTTAATAATGATTCAATTCCCCCATCATAATATGGAAAGCGTGTGTTCGCTATTTTAACATCGACCCATTCTATTACTGAAATCTCATCTGCATCTTGCACAGCAATATTCCCATCTATCACATTGGCGTGAAAAGTAATCAACAATGCATGGTTACCTACCTCAGTAAAAAATTTTTCATTTATTGCAGCAATCCCTTGTATCTCTACAGTTAATCCCGTTTCTTCTTTTACCTCTCTTACAGCTGCAGCTTCTAATGTTTCTCCTTTTTCCACTGCTCCTCCTGGCAATGACCAAGCATCTTGTTCAACATTATGTACCATTAATACTTGGTCCTTTTCTTGATTATAAATTAATGAATATACAACATCGACTCTTTTCATATGTATTCCCTCCTATTATATTTTTTACGTATCTAATTCTGGTTCAATTTTCGATAAAATGAAACTTTAATGCCCACACCAATCAAGCTTTTATGGGCAGCCCGCCCCCACCTATCTTGCTTATCTCTCTCTGAATAATGAAAAATTTTTAGAAATCGTTTTGGGTATATTAAGAAAGAATTCTACTATCAAATATATTTGAAAGGATGTTTCATTTGTCCACAAAAAAGGATGAACAATATACGGATGTTACAGCCGCTGAAGCAAGACATGAATATGTCATTCCCGAAGAGTTTCCCGAGGGTCCTTACGGTTCTTCCATTAACAGAAAGTTAGGAAAATCGACTCCTTGGGAGAAAGATCAAAAAACACATAAAGCATTTAGTTACGAATATGAAAAACAATATGAAGAAACAGAGCAGCAATATCCTGAAGCTAGCACTGAACCAAGAAGCGTAGATACGAATAAGGTAAAATCTATATAACGAGAAACCTTATTTCTTCTCTAGACTATGTTTAGATATGCTGACAAAAAGAACCGATTCAATTGAATCGGTTCCCTTCATTAACTAAGCACTAGCTCAGCTGTTAACTTTTTTTTTAACTTTGCTAGCATATCTGCTGTCATTTTATCTAAATCATACTCCGCTTTAAAGCCCCACTCTTCTTTTGCTGCTGTCGCATCGATTGAGTTTGGCCAACTATCAGCAATGATTTGACGAGCTGGATCTACAGCGTAATCCATTGTAAACGTCGGAATGTGCTTACGGATTGCTGCTGAAATTTGTTCTGGTTCGAAGCTCATTGCTGTAATGTTGAAAGCATTGCGATGGACCAGTTTACTTGAATCAGCTTCCATTAATGAAATAATCGCTTGCAAGGCATCAGGCATGTACATCATATCCATGTACGTACCTTCTGCAATGTATGAGGTGTAAGTACCATTTTTAATTGCTTCATAATAAATTTCAACGGCATAATCCGTTGTACCGCCTCCTGGAGGAGCTACGTAAGAAATTAAACCTGGGAAACGAACCCCGCGCGTATCAACACCAAATTTTTGATGATAATAATCACATAATAATTCTCCTGCTACTTTGTTTACCCCATACATTGTAGTCGGACGCTGAATTGTATCTTGCGGTGTATTATCTTTTGGTGTTGTTGGACCAAATGCACCGATAGAACTTGGCGTGAAAAATTTACAGTCAAGTTCACGTGCTGCTTCTAATGCATTTACAAGTCCGCCCATATTTAAATTCCAAGCAAATAGCGGATTCTTTTCTGCAGTCGCTGAAAGTAAAGCTGCTAAATGAATAATTGTATCTACTTCATTACGTTTCGCAATGTCGTGTAGTTTCTGACCATCGGTTACATCTAACGTTTCAAATGGACCAGATTTTACGACATCACTATCCGTCTCGCGAATATCTGTTGCAATAACGTTTGATGCGCCGTATACATCACGAAGTTTCATTACAAGTTCAGAACCAATTTGCCCTAAAGAACCGGTTACTAGAATTTTTTTCATTTTTCCCACTCCTCATTTGCAAGCTTTCAAAAGATGTAAGTTAAATAATTCCCATTTCTTTACCCACTTTTTCATACGTACGAATCGCTTCATCCAGCATTTCTTTCGTATGAGCCGCTGTTGGCATATTACGAACACGACCTGTTCCTTTTGCTACAGTCGGGAATACGATCGATTTTGCATAAACACCTTCTTCATTTAGACGTTTACTGAACTCTTGTGTTAATACTTCATCGCCAATGATACAAGGTGTGATTGGTGTTTCGCTTTCTCCAATGTTGAAGCCAAGCTCTTTTAAACCTTGTTTTAAATAGCGACCATTTTCCCATAAGCGGTCATGTAATTCCGTGCTTTCCATTAAAATTTCAATTGATCTCATACAAGCCGCTGCATCTGCTGGTGTTAGCGCTGTCGAGAATAAGAATGGACGTGAACGAACTTTTAGCCAATCAATTAAATTTTGCTTTCCTGCTACATATCCGCCAACTACCCCAATTGCTTTTGATAATGTACCGATTTGGAAATCTACTTTATCGGAAAGGCCGAAATGTTTTACAGTACCTGCCCCTTTTCCAAGTACACCTGAACCATGTGCATCATCCACATATGTCATTAAATCTAACTCTTCTGCAATTTCAACAATTTCTGGTAGTTTCGCAACATCACCATCCATTGAGAAGACACCATCTGTAATAACCATCAATTTATTGTAAAGGCCTGATTCCTTGGCCTCAGTTGCTTTTTTGCGTAAGTCTTCCATATCAGAATGTTTATAAACAATAATTTTTGCTTTTGATAAACGACTACCGTCAATAATAGACGCATGGTTTAATTCATCAGAAAGAATTGCATCGTTTTTATCCATAACAGCTGAAATCGCTGCCATATTACAGTTAAATCCTGATTGATATGCAATTGCTGCTTCTGTATGTTTAAACTTGGCAATTGTTTCTTCTAATTTAATATGCAAATCAAGAGTCCCGTTAATTGTACGAACCGCTCCTGCACCAACACCATACTTATGAATCGCACCAATTGCTGCTTCTTGCAGACGATTGTCTGTTGCTAAACCAAGATAATTATTTGAAGATAAGTTAATATATTCTTTCCCGCCAATTGTAATGATTGGTCCATTTGGACTTTCCAGCGGATCGATTACGTTATAAAGCCCCTTTGCTTTTAAATCCTCTAAATTTTCTTCTAAAAAGTTTGCAAGTGTTTTACTAGACATCGTGAAGCCTCCCCATCGTTCATGTAAGCGAATTATTGTCTTAATAATTCCAATAATCCCTCTACTAGCTTAACACGTTTTCAGAATTTATTATAGAAAAATAGTTTAAAGAAAACGCTTACAAATTTTAATTATATAGGATTACATACAAGAAATCTATGATTTACTTCAATTGTTTGATAGAATGAAAAAAATATTTTTAGGAGCTGAGAAAATGGCATTTACAGAATCTGAAGTATATAATAATGACTCTTTTTTTGAACAGTACATGAAGCGTAGATATCGAAAAGATAATCCAAATGAAGTAATTGAAAAACCTGCCTTATTGCAGCTCATCGGGGATATGAAAGAGAAGAACATTCTTGATTTAGGATGCGGTGATGCTAAATTTGGTGTGGAATTATTGCAAAAAGGATGTCTTTCTTACACAGGTATCGAAGGCTCTCACCTTATGTATACAGAAGCTGTAAAACAACTAGAAAATAAAAATGGTACCGTCCATTTTATGAACCTCAAAGACTATACATACCCTCCTTCTACTTTTGATCTCGTTACATCTAGACTCGCCCTTCACTATATTGAAGATCTCGATATGATTTTTAAAAACATCCATCAAACTTTAAAAACCGATGGAACTTTCACATTTAGTGTACAGCATCCCGTTATTACTTCTTCCTTTGAAAGCCTACAATCTGGTGGCAAACGCACAAGTTGGCTCATTGATGATTATTTTAAGAGCGGGAAACGTGTAGAACCGTGGATTGACCAAGAAGTAATCAAATACCATCGTACCATCGAACAATACTTCATTCTTTTACAACAAGCTGGATTTATAATTACAGACTTGCGAGAAGCAACACCACAGCGAAAACATTTTCAAAGCGAAGAAGAAGATACACGCCGATTGCGCATTCCCCTCTTTCTTTTATTTTCTTGCAAAAAAATGAAAAAAGCGATGAAATTTCATCGCTTTTTTCATTTCACTACTTGCGCTACCTGCGGAAGTAAACATCTTCCTCTTCCCTGCGGAATGCACAGCGGTGTTCCAAATAAAGGATCTGTTGTAATTTGACACTCCATGCGGAATACATCACGAACTAGCTTACAGTCAATAATCTCTTCTGGCTTACCTTGCGCATAAATTTGTTTATCTTGAATGGCTACAATATTGTCTGCATAGCGGCAAGCTAAGTTTAAATCATGTAATACCATAACGATTGTTCTTTGTTCTGTTTCATTTAATTCGAATAACAAATCAAGTACTTCAATTTGATGTGTCATATCTAAATAGGTTGTTGGCTCGTCTAACAAAATAATATCTGTATCTTGTGCAAGCGTCATAGCAATCCAAGCACGCTGACGTTGTCCCCCTGAAAGGGCATGAACATCACGTTCAGCAAATTCAGTCATTCCTGTTGCTGCAAGCGCTTTTTGTACCATTTCTTCATCTTTTTCTGACCATTGCTTGAGCCACGTTTGATATGGATAACGCCCTTGTTTTACAAGTTGAAGCACAGTCAGCCCTTCTGGAGCTTGAGGTCCTTGGGGTAAAATTGCCATTTGCCGAGCAATTTGCTTCGTTTGCATATTTTGAATTGCTTTATTATCTAATAAAATATCACCTGATGTCGGTTTTAATAAACGAGCAAGCGAGCGTAATAAAGTTGATTTTCCACAACCGTTAGAGCCGATAAAAATCGAAATTTTTCCTTTTGGGATCTCTAGATTTAACTCATTAATAATAATTGTTTCACCATAAGACAATGTTAGCGTTTTCGTCTCTAATGCTTTTTGCATGTTCATCTCCCTTTACTCCGTTTTCTTAGTAGACAAGAAATCGTTTATGTACTTCTTTACCTTTATGAATTTCGACTTTTATAAAGTAAATAAATAAAATACGGAGCACCGATTGCTGATGTAAATACACCTGCTGGAACTTCAAGAGGAGCAAAGACTGTGCGCCCAATCAAATCAGCAGCAAGTACTAAAATTGCCCCAACAACAGCAGCTACTGGAAGTAGTGCCCCATATAAAGAACCAACTAATCTTCTTGAAATATGCGGTGCCATTAAACCAACAAATCCAATTCCACCTGCAAAAGCAACCGCTCCACCAATTAATGCTGTACTAAGGAGCAAGAGGAAAAAGCGTGACTTCGTTAAACGAATACCAAGTCCGGTAGCAATATCATCACCAAGCTCTTGTGCATTTAAATGTCTCGCTGCTATAAATGCAATCACTGTTAAAATAAGAACCCAAGGTGCTAACACCCCTACATTTTGCCAAGAAGATCCATAAACAGTACCGGTAATCCACACATTCGCTTGACTCGCTTGATAAATTGGTGCTAACAGCATGAATAATGTTGTCGCTGCCTTTGTTAGTGCCCAAAATCCAACACCGATTAAAACAAGACTAATCGCCGATAATCCATCGTTTCTCCATGCGAATAAATATACAAAAAAGGCAACGATGGTTGCACCAATAAAGGCAGCTAGCGGCATATAATGAATGCTTACTGTTAATGCATTATTTTTATCACTAAATAAAGCAAGAAATAGTACAACTGCTACACTTGCACCACCTGTAATCCCAATGATATCAGGAGAAGCAAGCGGATTTCGAACGAGCCCTTGTAAAATACATCCAGCTACAGCAAGAGCTATTCCTACAAGAATTGCAATTAAAATACGCGGCATGCGGAACTTATTTACAACCATATTAGACATCGCATCACCGTTTCCAGTAATTGCTTGCCATACATCATATGGGGCAATCTTCATCTCCCCCATACCTGCGCTTGCAAAAAACAATCCAATTAAAACAATGAATAAACCTAATAAGACGAGACAAGCTCGTTTATACATTAAAAACGAGAGGCCGTCTTTTCCTATACGAAACGGAATATACTTCTTCATTTGCTAAGCCCTCTCTTACGTGCGATATAAATAAAGAATGGTGCACCAATAAATGCTGTCATAACCCCTACTGGTACTTCTTGTGGCATGATCACATATCTCGCTCCAATATCTGCAAGAAGTAATAATATAGCACCTAACAACCCACTATACGGTACTCTCCAGCGATGATCTACGCCAACAAGCGCCCTTGCAAAATGAGGTGTAATAATCCCCACGAATCCAATTGGACCAGCAACTGCAACAGAACCACCTGACAGTAACACAATAATGAGCAATACCAGTGATTTCATCAAAATGGTTCGCTGTCCTAACCCTTTTGCAACATCTTCTCCCATCATTAATGTATTTACTTTTCCTGCCATTAGAAGAGAGGCAATCCATCCTATTAATAAATAAGGAAATACAGACTGTAATATTTCTAACTTTCTCCCCTGCACAGAACCAGCTAACCAAAATAATACTTCTTCCAATGCTTTCTCGTTTAATACGAGCAAACCTTGTGTTAAAGACGAGAATAAAGCACTAATGGCTACCCCTGCCAAAGTCAATTTAAGTGGGGTTGTCCCTTCTTTACCTAAGGAACTAGATGCAAATACAAGTGCTGCAGCAACTGCTGCACCTAAAAAAGCGATCCACGTAAACGCTGACAAAGATGAAATCGAAAAAACAACAATGGCTACAACAATGAAAAAGGCAGCACCTGAGTTTAATCCGATAAAATCTGGAGCAGCAAGTGGATTTTTTGTTAAAGTTTGCATTAAGCAACCAGCGATGGCTAAACTAGCACCGACACTAGCAGCAATTAGCGCACGAGGTAACCGTACGTTTTGAATAATGATATGCTCATTCGAACCATTAAAATGAAAAAAAGCATCCAACGCTAATTTCCCACTTGTATTTGTATATCCAAAAATAATACTTCCCCAAATACAAGCGATAACTGCAATGATTCCAACAAATAGTCCAACCCATTTTGCTTGATTTGTTTTTAATAACATGCAGTGTTTCTCCTTCAATGTATAATGATACGTTGTTAGTGTATTGCAACTTAATTTACGTTGTCAATGATAATAATTATTAATGTCAATTATTTCTATTGACATTATATTTTCAAAACCGTAATATCAATTTCGACAATGAAAATTATTCTCAATATTTAGGGGGATACATAATGAATTTCATCAAACAAAAATCATTTGTATTATTTGTATTCGTGTTATCATTTTCACTTCTTTTAGGGGCATGTGGTAAATCTGATAACAAGGCTGAGCCGAAAAAAGAAGAAAAGAAAGAAATGGTTACTGTAGAACATGCGATGGGCAAAACGGAAGTTCCTGCAAATCCAAAACGTGTTGTTATTTTAACAAATGAAGGAGCAGAAGCTTTACTTACTCTTGGTGTTACACCAGTTGGTGCTGTAAATCCGCCTACTAGCGACTCATGGTATCCACATATGAAAGATAAAATGAAAGATGTAAAATCTGTCGGTAACGAAAGTCAAGTCAATATCGAAGCAATTGCTGCTTTAAAACCTGATTTAATTATCGGCAACAAAATGCGTCAAGAGAAAGTGTACGAGCAGCTAAATGGCATCGCTCCTACTGTCTTTGCAGAAACATTACGTGGTGAATGGAAAGATAATTTTAAATTCTATTCAAAAGCAGTAAATAAAGAAAAAGAAGGCGAAAAAGTATTAGCTGATTACGACAAACGTATCAAAGATATAAAAGGTAAGCTTGGAGATAAAGTAAACCAAGAGATTTCTATGGTACGCTTTATGCCTGGTGACGTTCGTATTTATCATGGCGATACATTCTCTGGGATTATTTTAAAAGAACTTGGTTTCAAACGCCCTGGCGATCAAAACAAAAATGACTTTGCAGAACGTAACGTATCTAAAGAACGCATTCCTGCAATGGATGGCGATATCATCTTCTACTTCACTTACAATCAAGGAAATGAGAAACAGGGTTCTGAATTAGAGAAAGAATATATCAATGATCCTCTATTCAAAAACTTAAATGCTGCAAAAAACAACAAAGTATATCAAGTTGACGATATAATTTGGAATACAGCTGGCGGTGTAATGGCTGCAAACTTAATGCTAGATGACATTGAAAAACGTTTTATAAAATAATACTTTTCTAAAACAGCTTCCCTTTCGGAAGCTGTTTTTATTTCACCTTCACGAAAGTGTCACATTATTTCATTTTGTATTTTTATTCCCTATATGTTATATTATAAAAGTAAATAAAATGTATTTTCTATATACCAGAAAAGTTTTTATAATCTAAATTTTCTGATTTATCATTATTTTGGTTTCTTTTGAAATTCAAATACTACATTTGAAAACGCTTATTATTAATTTTTCAGGGAAAAATACAGTAACGGATAAACACTCAATAGATTATTTAAGAAATTTTCTTGCTATTCCCATATAATTCTATTGACTTCTAAATATTTTGTAAATTAAAATGATTACATAAATATCCGTTATACAGGATTAGGGGGAAACAATATGGATGCAGCTTTAAAAGTAGAAAAAGCTGGAGGGCAACAATCACCAAAAAAACATCCACCTGGATTATATTTGTTGTTCTTAACAGAAATGTGGGAAAGATTTAGTTATTACGGAATGCGTGGTCTTTTAGTTCTTTATTTAACAACAACTGTTGTAAGTGGAGGACTTGGATTTGACAAGGCTTTCGCAGTGCAATTATACGGAATTTTCACAGCTTTAGTATATTTCACACCGATTATTGGTGGATGGTTAACTGACCACTTTATTACAAGACGTCATGCAATTACTCTTGGCGGTATTATCATGGCACTTGGTAACTTTGTACTATTTTCAATGAATACAAAAACTGGACTCTTTTTAGGATTAACACTCTTAGTTATTGGTAATGGATTCTTTAAACCAAATATTTCTACCCTTTTAGGTGAACTATACGGCGAAAATGATTCACGTCGTGATAGTGCTTTCACAATCTTTTACATGGGTATCAACGTAGGAGCTTTCTTTGCACCACTTATTTGTGGTTTCCTAGCAGAAGATTTCTTTAAAACAAGCGTTGATGGCGTTATGGTTATGGGTTATAAATACGGGTTCCTTGCAGCTTGTATCGGTATGATTATCGGTCAAATTTTCTTTAACCTATTAGCTCCACGTTACCTTGGTAAAGCAGGAACAACAGTTGTAGGAAAAAAATCAAAAGATAAAAACGCTGCAGTAGTTGAAAAGAAACCTTTAACAAAACAAGAAAAGAACCGTACTTGGGCGATCGTTATTTTAACTTGCTTCGTTGTTTTCTTCTGGGCAGGTTTCGAACAAGCCGGTAGTTCTTTAACACTATATACAAACACTTTTGTTGATCGTACAATTTTCGGATGGGAAGTTCCAACATCTTGGTTCCAATCTGTTAACCCAGCATTTATCGTACTATTCGCACCATTCGTATCTATGTTATGGATGAAACTATCTAAAACAAAAAATGGCGACTTAAAAGTTCCAACAAAAATGGCACTTGGTATGATTTTACTAGGAATTGGTTATCTTGTTTTAACATTAGCTGTTTTGAAAACTGGAAGTGATGAAGCAAACATTGCTACGAAAGCAAACTTACTATTCATCGTCTTCACATATATGTTCCATACAATTGGTGAATTATTCTTATCACCAATCGGTCTATCAATGGTAAGTGCAATTGCTCCTGTAAAATTAGCATCTCTATTAATGGGAGTATGGTTAGCAGGTTCTGGTATGGCGAACTATCTAGCTGGTGCACTAGCTGCTTTCACACAATCTTTAGGATACCTGGAAGTATTCGCAAGCATTGGTATTATCGTAATTGTACTTGGCTTAGTACTTCTTATGTTCTCTAAAAAAATTGCACGTATGATGGAATAACAAATTCAATACGAAAGGACCCTCAAATATGAGGGTCCTTTCTATTTAACATTTTCCCTATTGTATTTTCACTGATCCTAAAGCTTCTTTTTCTAACAATGGTGAATACGTATCAGTACGACGGTCTCTTAAGAACTGCAATAGATTACGTGCCGCTTTAATTTCTTTCGTATCAATTTTTTGAATTAACACCCCTTCCTCTTCCTCTAAGGAACAAATAATTTCTCCCATTGGATTACTGATAAAACTCCCTCCATAAAAACTCATATCCTTCTCTTTCCCTACTCGATTTACAGCAGCAACAAATACACCATTATGAATACTATGAGCTGAAATAGCTTTTGTCCAAACTGGTTTTGTAGACAACTCTGGATGATCCGGCTCAGAACCGATTGCTGACGGATAAAACAATATTTCTGCACCTTTTAATGTCAAAATTCGTGCTACTTCAGGGAACCATTCATCCCAGCATATCCCGATTCCTATCTTCCCGTACTTTGTACTATATATGGGATAACCCGTATTTCCTGGTGTAAAATAATATTTTTCATGATAATTAGGTCCATCTGGAATATGATTTTTACGTGTTGTCCCTAAATATTTACCATCCGCATCAAACACTGCTGCACTATTAAAATAAATTCCCTGTGCTACCCTTTCATAAAAAGGAACAATTAAAACGACATGTAATTCTTCCGCTAATTTCTGCATCACTTGTAATGCATCATGCTCAAAAGAAATAGCTAATTCATAATTATGAACCGAGACATTTTGAGCAAAGTACTCGGCATGATAAAGCTCTTGTAAACAAACGATTTGGGCACCTTTATCTGCTGCTTCTCTTATCTTCTCAATCGTTTTTTCTATATTTATCTCGATATTCTCCCCACATGCTAATTGAACTAGACCAATTGTAATCGTACTCATTATCCTTTCTCCTCCTAGTATTCATTTTGGACAACTTGTTTTTCAGCCTGGTAGACAACCTTTCCATCTACCATTGTGAAAATAACTGAAGCCTCTTTAATTTCTGTCACAGGCACATCAAATAAATTCCGATCCAATACAACAATATCTGCTAACTTTCCTTCTTCTATTGTTCCAAGTTCATCCTCACGAAATGAAGCATATGCGGGAGCGTATGTATAGGCCCATAAAGCTTCAGCCAAAGAAATTTTCTCCTGCGAATTCCACTCTATTCCTTCATCATCTAACCTTGTTACTGCCCTATAGATTTCCGGTAACGGATTTAATGTAACTACCGGATAATCACTTCCAAATACAAGCATTGCACCTGCATCCATTAATGTTTTCATCAAATAATTGTGCTGCATTCTTTCTAATCCAATTAAATTCTTATATACTTCTCTACTTGTAAGATTAATATGTTCTGGCTGAATAGAAGCAAGCGCCCCTAGTTTTTGGAATCTCTCAATATCGCTTGGATGAATCATTTCAACATGCTCAATTGCATGTCTTGCATCTCTTTTACCATTCCGCATTTGCGCCTCTTCAAAAGCATCTAACGCTAAACGTACAGCTCCATCTCCAATCGCATGAAACCTTACACGAAATCCTTCTTTATCCGCATCGACTGTCCACTTTTTTATTATTTCTGGAGGATAAGTTGTATAGCCGCTTGTCTCTTGAGTACAATATGGTTCTAATAAATATGCTGTATAACTTGTTGTAACACCATCTATAAATTGTTTAAACCCACAAAATTGAACCATATTAGAGTTATATGTTTCATTTAAATGTTTTGCTAATTTTAAATCACCATTCAGAGGAGCCACAAAATGAATTCTTGTTGTTAACTTCCCCTCCTTCTCAAATTCATCGTATAGCTCTGCTTCTTCCACACCCATTTCAGGTATTCTTAATAAATCATGTACAGACGTTACACCGTATTTTGCAGTTTCTATTAAAAAGCTCTGAAGCAACGCTCTATTTCGTTTGGGAGTAAACTGTAATATATTTGTTGCTAACCCTACTGCATTTTCCTTTAAAATCCCTGTTGGCTCGCCATTTTGATCTTTCACAATTTCTCCATACGGCGGATTTTTTGTTCCTCTATGAATCCCCGCCATTTCTAAAGCCTTACTATTTAGCCATGCACAATGAAATTCAGCATGATATAAAAATACTGGTCGGTCTGCAATACATTCATCTAATATATTCCGGTGGGGTTCTTCCTCCGACTCCCACAAATTCTGTTCCCAACTACTTCCAATCACACAAGGTGCATTTTTATTTTCATCAGCATGTTTCTTTACAAGCCTTGCAACTTCCTTAGCTGAACGTGCATGAATAAGCTGTACTCCCTCATTTACTAAGCTCCCTAGCATAAGATGAATATGAAAGTCATGAAACCCAGGCATAATAAGTTGATTTCCAAAATCATAAATCCTTGTGTGCGTATCAACATAATCTTGAATGTTATCTTTTTGAACAAGAGCAATAATTTTATTATCTTTAACCACAATAGAAGCCGGAATAGAAATTTCTTTCGTTCCTGTAAACACAGCATCACTACTTAAAATAACATCTGCTTTTTTCGTCATCATGTTCCTCCTAAATCGATAATTCTTGTCCATCTTCTTTCTGTGATTCATCAAAATTCATTTGTGGTGGTTGAACTCGAAATAATTTCGTTATATAGAGTAAATAAACAATCCCAACAAAGGCCCATATTCCTCCTAGTATCATAGACATCTTATCCAAATCGCTCCATAACTTGAGTGTTATACTCGCACCAATAAACGGAATCACAAAATATAAAATTGTACATTTTAAAGATCTCTGACGCCCTTTAACAAAGTAATGAGCAATAACTGAGATATTTACAAATGTAAATGCAATTAGTGCACCAAAATTAATGAAAGAAGTAATGGTAACAAGGTCGGTAAATAGCGCAGCTAGAGCAAAAATACTCACTAAAATAATATTCTTGATAGGTGTGTGAAAGCGTGGATGTATATAGGCAAAGAATGTCTTCGGCAATACCGAATCCCTTCCCATTGCATATAAGATACGTGAAACACTAGCATGAGAAGTCAAAGCTGAAGTAAAAGAAGTTACTATCATTCCTGCAAGAAATATGGCATTAAATAAATTCCCGCCTATCATTCTCGCAATTTCAGCAGCTGCTGTATCTAGATTTTTAAAAGATGCATAATCCGGATGTATTAAGTGTGCAAGGTAAGAAACAAGAATATAGCAGATACCCGAACAAGCAATTACAAAAAATATTGCTTTTGGAATCGTCTTTTTGGGATTAATCGTTTCTTCTGCGAAAGTTGTTAATGCATCAAAGCCTAAGAAAGATAAACAAAGAACTGCAGCGCCAGAAAATGCAGCTAAAATTGATGATTCAGAATTTATGAATGGTTTTAACGAAAATATAGTTCCTTCTCCATTCCCATTGAGGAGAGAGTTTACACATAATATGCAAAACAGAAACAATACAAAATATTGGAATCCTAAAAAAATCATATTCATTGTGATCGTTAATTTTGTCCCTATAATATTGATTACAGTAACAATGACAATCATTGCAACAATCCATATGCTAGAAGGAATAGAAGGGAAATATTCAGACAGGTAGAGTGCTATTATGAGGAAATTAATCATAGGAATAAACAAATAATCCATTAAAATTATCCAACCAACCATAAAACCTAACCCTGGGCTCAAAGATTTTTGCGTATACGTATAAGCAGATCCAGAAATCGGATAAGCCTTTGTCATTTGTCCGTAACTATAAGCCGTAAACAACATTGCAAATAGGGCAAGTATATACGCGGTTGGTATTACACCTTTAGATAAAGATTCTACAACTCCAAAGGTAGTAAATACAGTTAATGGCGCCATGTAGGCTAGACCTAGTAATACTAACTGAAAAAAATTCAACGAACGTTTTAGTTTCATTTCATTCTTCACTTTTCAACCCCCTTCTTATTGCTACTTACTCTATGCAAATTATGTTCCAATTTGTCATTACATAGAAAAAATCTTGTTTTTTCATGTTTTGCGATGAAAAAACATGAAGACGGGTATTTCAAAAAATATACCAATATGCATAAATTATGAGCTATTGCATACTTCTTATCACTTTTATAAATAAAAAGCGAAAGTTAGCTACTGAAAGCTAACTTTCGCTTTTTATTGCTCTTCTAACGCTGTAACGTCCACTTGCACTGTTTCATGTGGTGTTTTTATATCATGTACATTTGCAATTCCACTTCCCTCATCACAACTTTCAATCCACACTGGTACACCTTGATACGTAACATCAATTCTGCTTGAAGACGACAAAATTTGTTTCACACGCTTTACATCCATTATTTATTCCTCCTTCTATATATTACACCTCCTAGCTTTCCATATTTTCAAAACTCTATTCCACAAAAAAATCCGTGTATTTCTACACAGATTTTCCCATAATATTCAAATTTTATGAAAATAATGTCTTTACAACTTCACTTACTTTCTCATTATGCACTTGATAATATACTTCTAAGCCACGTCTTTCAAAACGAACAACCTTATTTTGCTTTAATTTCGTTAAATGCTGCGAAACAGTCGATTGCGGAATTTCTAATACTTCCTGCAATTGTGTTACGTTACAAGTTCCACGACCCATCAGCTCCATTACTAAGCGAAGGCGGAGCGGGTGAGCTAACGCTCGTAGCATTTGTACATCCTCTTCTGAAATACAACAATCAAATTGATTTTGATTCATAAAGTTCCCCTCATTTTTTCATTTTTATTTTCTCTTTATTTATCTTTATATATTTGTTTTTATATTTCCTGTTACGACACAACTTTATCAACCTAAAATAAAAAAATTATTTCCTCCTTTTATCAACACACAATTAAGGACAAAACCCCTGCTGATTTTGAATATTATACTACACGGTTTAGTGAAAAAGCAAAACATACAGATAGGTATACTTTGCTTCTAAATGCTGATTTATCAACCTTTTTGTTATATTTTTTCACTTACACTACTCCCTGTAATGATATTGTAAAATATTACTCTGAAATGATATGCGAATGTAATCTTTTTAAGTTATTTGACCTATAAAAATCGCCTTGTTACGATGGATATAGTTAAATTTTGGTAAAATAGATAGTTTTTCATAAGTTTCATTAATATTGCACTTGGTTATATAATTATCCAAAACTTCCTATATAAAAGATAAAGGAAAATAAAAATCCCCTTGGATCTTTCGACACATAAGTCACTGCTACGAAAAAAATGACTTGCATTGTTCTCGCTCTAACTTGGTAATGACAGGAAGAAATTCTGACCGCTTCTATACATGGCCGGATCCTCTCTCCCACCTAAATAGAAAGAGTTTGGTTTTATATAGGAATCGTGTACTTTCACATACACGGTTCCTCTTTTTGTCCAGTTTATGAACAAAATGTAGCGGAATTTTTACAGTTGACACTATTATGGAATAATTATACTTTTTTACGTTGACAATAGTGTTGAACAGGAATATACTTAGCAATGTAAATTGATTGTGAATTATTTCACAAATAATGTGAATATATTCACATATTATAGATAGGAGTTGTCATTATTATGAGTACTTGGACACAAATTTATGATCCATTAAACAACATTTGGTTATCAGCACTTGTCGCTGCTCTTCCAATCTTATTCTTTGTTCTTTGTTTAACAGTATTTAAAATCAAAGGATATTTATCAGGACTTTATAGCGTAATTCTAGCAATCATTCTTTCTATATTTGTTTACAAAATGCCTGCAACTATGGCAGTATCATCGGCTGCATTTGGAGTAGCTGCTGGTTTTTATCCAATTTGTACAATCGTTATTGCAGCAATTTTCCTTTACAAATTAACAGTAAAAACTGAACAATTTAACGTTATTCGTGACAGCATCTCCAGTATTACAAATGACCGTCGTCTTCAAGTCTTATTAATCGCTTATTCTTTCGGTGCTTTCTTAGAAGGTGCAGCTGGTTTTGGTGTACCAGTTGCAATTACAGCAGCATTACTTGTAGGTATGGGCTTTAATCCATTAAAAGCAGCGGGTATTTGTTTAGTTGCAAATATTGCTGGTGGCGCAATGGGAGCAATGGGTATTCCAGTTACAGTACCTGCTCAATTAACACAAATGGATGCATTAATTGTTGGTCGTCAAACTGTAACATTATTACCTTTCATCAGCTTTGTATTACCATTCTTACTTGTGGTAATGGTAGACGGTTTCAAAGGAATTAAAGAAACTTGGCAAGGTATCCTTGTAAGTGGTGGTTCTTTTGCTATCACACAATTTGTTGTAACATATTTCCTTGGTGCCGAACTAACTGATATTTTCGCAGCTGTTGTCAGCATGGTTGCATTAGCTTTATTCTTACGCATATGGCAACCAAAATCTTCGGATGAAACTAACGCTGGGCAAGCTGAAAAACATAATTACACAATGAAACAAATTTTATATGCTTGGTCACCATTTGCTTTCTTAACAGCATTCGTAACAATTTTCAATTTAAAAGCAATTAAAGGTTTATTCGCTCCAGATGGCGCATTAGGGAGCTTAGTATGGAACATCCAGGTTCCTGGTTTACACAATCACGTTATTAAAACAACACCAATTGTAAATGCAGATACACCATTTGCAGCAATCTTCAAACTAGATGTATTTTCATCTACAACTACTGCAATTGTACTAGCAATTATCGTATCCTTACTTGTATATCGTGCAAAAGGACAATTGGTTAAGGAACTAACTATTGAAACATTAAAAGAGCTAAAAGCTCCAATTTATACAATTTGTAGTGTAATTGCATTAGCATATGTAACAAACTACTCTGGTATGTCTTCTACTCTTGGACTAGCTTTATCATCTACAGGCAATGCCTTCCCAATCTTATCTCCAATCTTAGGTTGGATCGGCGTATTCTTAACTGGTTCTGTAGTATCAAGTGGTTCATTATTTGCACCACTTCAAGCAGTAACTGCAGCACAATTAGATATCGTACCATCTACACTCGTTGCATTAAACGTAGTCGGCGGTACAATGGCAAAAATGGTTTCACCACAATCCGTAGCGGTTGCATGTGCAGCAGTTGGACTAGTTGGTAAAGAATCTGCTTTATTTAAAACAGCAATGAAATATAGCTTAATCTTCTTAGCTATCATTAGCTTACTTCAACTTAACGCTATATTTAATATCTTTTAAAATAAAAAGGCTGATGACTCGTTCATCAGCCTTTTTATTTTAAAAGTGTGGTGAAAGTCTTCTCCACACTCTATTTTTTATGTCATTCTTTGTTGGAACGTCGATATCCTTTGTCGAATCGCCGATATATAATGAGAAATGGCCGATATATTTGAATTTATGCTGATAAAATTTCATTTACTATTTATCATTACACCCCATACCAAGATCTCTATATTTCATCAGCTTTTTTATTTTTCTCTCTAACCATTCACTAAGATACAGTACTTCACTAATTCCAATTGATTCTTCATCTAACCTTGCGTTAAACTCTAAACTATTTCCATCTAAATCATAAAAATAAACAGCCGCCGACGGCATCCAATCATGTACAATTGGTTCAATTGGTTCTTTTTCAAAACTTTTTCTTAGTCTTATCCCTCTTTCTTGTAACCACTCATTTGCCCTTTTTAAATCTTCTAACGTTACTCCAAAGGCAAAATGATTTGTTTTTATCTTTTCTCCCTCTGCAACTTCCCATATCCCTAACATTTGTTTCTTTTCTCCCACATAGAAAAACGCGCATCTTCTTTCTTCTATTTTATGCGCAAGAACAATTCCTAATCCTTTATAAAATTCAATTGATTTTTCTAACTGCTTGACCTGCACATGCGTTTCATAAATAGATTGAATCATTTTTATTCCTCCTTTTATAGTGAAGTCTTTCCTTCATTATAAAAAGTTTTCCGATTTCAACCACCATCAATAAGGATGAGAATACATCATACCTTTGTATGAAAAAATCCCGATACACAAAGTATCAGGATTTTTTATTTTTTAATAGCGACGCTCCTGCGATCTCAGGATGTGTCATTTCATATGGATCCAAAATAATATCCAACTCTTCAGCTGTTAATACACCATGCTCTAAGCAAAGTTCACGGACTGATTTGCCTGTTTTAATTGCCTCACGTGCAATACTAGAAGCTGCTTCATATCCAATATGAGGGTTCACCGCCGTAATAATACCAACACTTTTCTCAACATATTGTTTTAACAACTCTTCATTTGCAGTAATCCCTTTAATACAGTACTCACGGTATACGCGGAATGCATTATTCATTATACTAATGGATTGAATTAAATTAAATACTAACACTGGCTCCATTACATTTAGTTCTAATTGTCCTGCTTCTGATGCTAAACATATTGTATGATCATTTCCGATCACTTGGAAGGCAACTTGGTTAATAACTTCTGCCATAACTGGATTTACTTTTCCCGGCATAATAGATGATCCAGGTTGACGAGCTGGTAATTGAATTTCAGCTAATCCAACACGTGGACCAGATGCCATAATACGCAAGTCATTTGCAATTTTAGACATATTCATCATGCATACTTTTAAAGCTGCTGATACTTCGGTATACGCATCTGTATTTTGCGTTGCATCCACTAAATGTTCGGCGCCAACAAGCGGAAACCCACTAATGCTGCATAAATGTTTTACAACCTGCTTAATATAAGTTGGATTTGCATTTAAACCTGTTCCAACAGCTGTCGCTCCCATATTTACTTCGTATAAATGTTGACGAGATTGTTTTATTCGCTTTATATCACGTTCAAGCACACGACTATAGGCTTCAAACTCTTGACCAAGTCGAATGGGAACTGCATCTTGCAAATGTGTACGTCCCATTTTAATTACATGATCAAATTCTTTTGCCTTATCAGCAAACGCATGATGAAGTGCATCCATTGTAATAAGAAGCTCTTCTAACATTATAAGCGTCGCAATATGAATTCCTGTCGGAAAAGCATCATTTGTTGATTGTGCCATGTTCACATGTGTATTTGGACTAATTATTGCATAATTTCCCTTTTCATAACCTAATCGTTCTAATGCACGGTTTGCAATAACTTCATTTGTATTCATATTAATGGAAGTTCCTGCCCCGCCTTGAATGGGATCTACAATAAACTGCTCATAAAACTTTCCATCAATAATTTCCTGAGCTGCTTCTACAATTTCTTTCCCAATATTCTCTTGCAAATAACCTGTCTCCATATTTGCAAGTGCCGCAGCTTTTTTAACCATTGCCATTGCTTGAATTAATGACCCATGAATACGATATCCTGTAATAGGAAAATTCTCTACAGCACGTAATGTTTGAACACCATAATAAGCTGCATGTGGCACTTCTTTTTCACCTAAAAAATCTTTTTCTATACGTACGTCTTTCGTTGCTATCATTTTTTATCACCTATACTTTTCATTCTAATCGATGACCTAAAAACATTTTCTATGAAAATATAATTTTGTGAGATATATATTTTCATATCCTTCTTCACTATAGTCACCTTTCTTGAAAGCGCAAACATTATTACTTTTTTACCAAATCACCTATTTAAATTTGAACCGGTGGGAATTCCCCCTTCCCACTGATTTATAAAGGTTAGGCAATTGCTGGATCTTCTTCTTCAACTTTCTTTATTTCCACCCGTTTAATTTGATGCATATCTTTTTCGAGAACTTTGAACATCCAACCATTTGTCTCAATAATATCTCCCTCAGTAATGATTTGTTTTTGCATCATAATCCAACCACCAATTGTGTCTACATCATCAGCAATTAAATGTAAACCGAGCAAGTCATTCACTTCACTAATGAGTACTTTTCCATCAAGGATTTTATATGTTTCACTTATATGTTCAATAGGAGGGTATTCATCTTCATCATATTCATCACGAATTTCACCAACAATTTCCTCCAAAATATCTTCAAGCGTTACAATTCCTGCCGTTCCTCCATATTCATCATATAAAACTGCAAGTGGAATGCGTCTTTTTTGCATTTGCAATAATAAATCATGAATTGGGATGTTTTCCAATACTTCAATAACAGGTCTTGTATAAGGAACAATGGAGCATTCTTCATTTCGACCACCATCCATATAACGAATAAATAAGTCTTTTACATTAACCATCCCAATAATCTCATCTTTATCTTCTCCAAATACAGGATACCTTGTATACTTTTCTTGCCCAATCACTTTGATATGTGTCTCAAACGGTTCATCTTCATATAAACCGACAATTTCAGTACGCGGAACCATAATTTCTTTTGCTATCCGGTTATCGAATTCAAAAATATTATTTACATATTTAAACTCAGCCTGATTGATTTCTCCGCTTTCATAACTCTCTGATAAAATAAGTCTTAATTCCTCTTCTGAATGTGCAACTTCATGCTCAGAAGCTGGGGACAATCCAAATATACCTGTCACCAGGCGAGCAGAACCATTTAGAGTCCAAATAAATGGATACATAATCCGGTAAAAATAAATGAGCGGCCTGGATAGTAATAAGCTTACTTGTTCTGCTTTTTGAATAGCAAATGTTTTTGGTGCTAACTCTCCAATCACAACATGCAAAAATGTAATAACAGCAAATGCAATAATAAAGGAAACTGTACTCGCAATTGTAGGTGAAATTTCAATTTTTAAAAATAACGGCTCTAACAAATGCTTTATTGTCGGTTCACCTAACCATCCTAGTCCTAAAGCTGTAATTGTAATTCCGAGCTGACACGCTGATAAATATTCGTCCAAATTCGAAATCACTTTCTTAGCTGCTAGTGCCCCTCGTTTCTTTTCTCCTACAAGTTGATCAATACGACTACTACGAACTTTTATAATCGCAAATTCGATTGCCACAAAAAAACCAGTTAATGCAATGAGAATAACAACCATGATTAATTTCGCAATTTCCAAAGAACACCTTTAGCTTTTTCTTAGCTAAAGTTACACCTCCTTTTTAAAAGAAGTTTTCTCTCCATCAAAGTAGCTGATTGAATGGAAAACGAATGGAAGCTTCACTTTGTTCTTATTTTCTTCATTTGTCCAAAAGCAAACCTATATAAAATTCCCCAATTTTCAATCCTCATATAATTCTAACGGTAAACCATCCGGATCTTGGAAAAATACAAATCGTCTCCCTGTTATTTCATCAACACGTATTGGTTCCGTATCTACTCCGCATTGATTTAAATGTCTAACTGCCTCTTGTATATCTGTAACTGCAAATGCTAAATGTCTCAGACCAGCTGCTTCTGGAAAACTTTGGCGCTTTGGGGGATTTGGAAATGAAAATAACTCAATTTGATACTGCCCTCCTACACATAAATCTAATTTATAAGAATCCCTTTCTTTCCTGTAAACTTCATTTAACACATTAAATCCTAAAATTTCAGTATAGAAGTTTTTAGATGTTTTGTAGTCAGAACAAATGATTGCAACATGATGCATTCCAGATATATTCACGCTCTACTTCATTCCTCTCTTTACCAAACATGCATATTCTCCCTCGAAATGAAAAACCTATGTAACAGAATATCTCTTTTAGGAGGCTAATTATGCGATTTGTTACTTTTTTTCTCGGTCTTGTTGTTGTTTTCTTTCTTGCCTACATCGCAAGTAATAATAAAAAGCATATTAAATTCAAACCGATTTTCATTATGCTTATTATACAGTTAATTTTAACCTATTTACTACTAAATACAGAAATTGGTCTCATACTCGTAACCATGATTTCTAATTTATTTACGAAATTATTGGACTACGCTGCATCTGGGATAAACTTTGTATTTGGTGGGATTGCAAATAAAGGAGAAATGCCGTTTTTCATCAATGTACTGTTACCAATTGTCTTTATTTCTGTCTTAATTGGTATCTTACAGCACTTCAAAATACTCCCATTCTTTATTCGCTGGATTGGTTTTTTTCTCAGCAAAATAAACGGACTTGGCAAGCTAGAATCTTATAACGCTGTCGCCTCTGCTATTGTAGGTCAATCAGAAGTATTTATTACCGTAAAAAAACAGCTTGCCCAAATTCCCAAACATCGCCTATATACACTTTGCGCTTCCGCTATGTCAACTGTATCCATGTCAATCGTCGGGGCTTATATGACAATGATTGAGCCCAAATATGTAGTAACCGCTCTCGTTTTAAATTTATTTAGTGGTTTTATTATCGTACTCATTATTAATCCATATAAGGTTAAAGAAGAAGAGGATATTTTAGAAATTAAAGGCGAAAAACAAACCTTTTTTGAGATGCTTGGAGAATATATTCTAGATGGATTTCGCGTTGCTATTGTGGTTGGTGCCATGTTGATTGGATTTGTTGCCTTAATTAGCTGTATTAATGATTTATTCCATCTTATTTTTGGAATTACATTTCAACAGTTACTTGGTTATGTTTTCTCTCCTATCGCTTTTCTTATTGGTGTGCCCGGTAACGAAATTGTCACTGCAGGAAGCATTATGGCTACAAAGCTTGTAACGAATGAATTTGTAGCCATGATGGATCTCAGCAAGCTTGCAAATAGCCTCTCTCCTCGTACGGTAGGCATTATTTCCGTTTTTCTTGTATCCTTTGCCAACTTCTCTTCTATCGGAATTATTTCCGGTGCTGTTAAAGGATTAAATGAAGAACAAGGTAATGTTGTTGCTCGTTTCGGTTTAAAACTGTTGTACGGTGCAACACTCGTCAGCATTTTATCTGCAATTATTGTAAGCATTATGCTATAAGGAGGTAAAATTTAATCCTTTCCTTATTCATCCTTTTTGTATACAATACGAATAGATGTCTCATAAATAATCGAGACATCTATTTTTTATACATGTACAACGATATCTAGCGTACAATGTCCTTTATGTGTCTCATTTACACATTATAAGAAATATACAAATTGAATGATTTAAAGGAGAACTAAACAATGAACTCAGACTTAGAAAACAATAATAGAACCTCAAAGAGGCGATTTAAAAAAAGACGCCTACTATGGTTTGTTCTCATTCCGTTACTCATTGTAACAATTGGCGGTGGAAGCTATTCTTTCCACATATACAGTAAAGCAAAATCAATTATAAATAATGCCTATTCTAAACTAGATAGAGGCGATAAATCCGATAAACGAGAAAAAGCTGTTAAGCCGATGACCGATAATGTTTCTGTCCTGATTATGGGGGTTGATGAAAGTGATCTTCGCGAAAAATCTTATGGTAAAGCAACACGCACAGATGCATTATTACTTGCCACAATCAATAAAAATGATAAATCAGTAAAGCTTGTTAGCATACCACGTGACTCACGTGTGTATATTAAATCCCGTGATAAACAAGATAAAATCACACACGCTCACGTATTTGGAGGCGTAGATAGTACAATTGATACAGTTGAGAACTTTTTAAATGTTCCTGTTGACTATTATGTTAAATTTAACTTTAAATCCTTTATAAAAATTGTCGATTCTCTGGGTGGCATCGATGTAGATGTTCCTGTTGAATTTACAGAGCAAAATAGTAAGGACGAACCAGGTGCAATTCACCTTAAAAAAGGACGTCAACATTTAAATGGTGAAGAAGCACTTGCTTTAGCAAGAACTCGTCATATCGATAGCGATTATATGCGCGGTCAGCGCCAACAGCTTATTTTAGAAGCAATTGCTCAAAAAGCGTTATCTATCAACTCCATTAATAAAATTGGTAGCCTATTAGATGCTGTTGATCGTGATTTAAAAACAAACTTAACTTTTGATGACATGATGACAATTACAAAGAACACTATGGGCTCAAACTTAAAAATGGATAAACTGCAAGTAAAAGGTGAAGATAAATATATAGGTGGTACTTACTACTACATTCCGGATAAAAAAAGCGTACAAGATATAACTACAACAGTACAACAACATCTCGGTGTCACGAATAAAACAGAGCACAAAAAATTATAATAAAAAGGCTGCTAGGATTTTTCCAGCAGTCTTTTTATTATAATTTTCAACAAAATACTTCCATTTTCTTACGCAAATAATGACAAAAAGAGACAAATGTTACAGAATTGTAACGTTTTTTATAAAAACATTACACCGATAAGGAAAATAATAGTATACTAGTACATACATAATACTATTTTTATCATTCATACATAAAAAACGAATACATATGACCTTATACATTAACTTTTTGGGGGGAAGTAAATGAAGCTACGTAAATTACTTATTGGTTCTGCTGTCACTGGTGGAATATTACTATGTGCAGGTGGGATTGGTGGTTATCAATACGTCTCTAAATTAAATAAACAGCTCGATACAAATGTATTACCACATACTACATTTGAAGGCACTTCTCTTGATGGTAAAAGTAAAAAAGATATCCAAAAAATTATTCAACAAAAAATTGATGAATCCAATAAAAAGTCCCTTAACTATGCATTCCAAGGTAAGACACAAACTTATACGTGGAAAGATTTAGGTATTGAATATAAGGAAAAAGACATTGTAGAAAAAATCTTTAAAGAACAAAAAGGGAACATTATGGATCGCTATAAAATGCGAAAACAAGCTGAAAATGGTGAGCTGAAACGTGAATATAAATTAACACCAACGCTAAATCCAACAGCTTATGAAATCTTTATAAAAGAAAAATATAATGAAACCTTAAAAGAACCTGTAAATGCTGAATTAAGTGTTTCAGGGACAACAGTAAATATTAGTCAAAGTCACAATGGTGAAAAAGTCGATAAAGAAAAATTAAAACAATTAACAGCAAAAGCAATTACTGCTGGTACACAAGATATTGAGCTGCCAATTGCCTCCATAAAACCAGAACGCTCTACAGAAGATATACAAAATATGGGGATTACAGAAGTTATTGCTGAATATTCTACTCCTATGGCTGGTCGAAATGGCAACCAATCCTTTAATGTAAACAAGTCTGCAAACACTTTAAGTGGTGCAATCGTGGCACCCGATGAAACATTTAGCTTTAATGGACGCGTCGGTATTACCGATGCAGCTCATGGTTATAAATCTGCTGCTGTATTTTCACAAGGTAAAGTGATCCAAAGTGCTGGGGGCGGCGTTTGCCAAGTGAGTAGTACTCTATATGGAGCAGCATTACGTGCTGACTTAGGAGTTGTTGCTCGTAGTAACCATTCTATGCCTGTTAACTATTTACCACTTGGTCAAGATGCTGCTGTAGCAGATTATGGTCCAGATTTAAAATTTAAAAATAATACCGGAAAGCATATTTATATTCAAGCATTTTCTAATGGCAGTAGCATAACTACACGTATTTTCGGCACACCTACTGGCAAGAATGTAGAAGTTTCATCAAAAGTAATTAGTAATACGGAAAATAAAATTACTGCTGTCACTTATAAAAAGGTAACACAAAACGGTCAAGTTATATCAAATGGCCAAATTTCAAAAAGTGTATACAAAAAGGCGTGATTATTCACGCCTTTTTGTTTTGCAATACATGTATAAATGTCTGTATATGTTCTCTGGTCTCTTCTAATGACCATATACGATTTCCTTGTTTAGCTGCCAATAAACAACCGTCTTCCCAAGAATTTTCCTTTTGTATATGTAATAACTCATGTTGTAATTTCGCAATCGTTTCTTGATCCTCTTGCTCTAAAAACTCCGTCATTACATCTATAATCTCTTCCTCATGTACACTTAACGTACAATATGCTTTTAGGAAATATTGAAATGTCGGATACATGTTACTCTCCCTTTCTTATTTATCAGATGGATAGGAAGTAATGATTTTAAATCCTAATGTTCCTGACTTATCTCGTGCTAAGACAGTGACCGTATTTATCAGCTTATCTTTCACACTCATATCTTTCTTTAATACTGTTTTTCCAACAGGAAATGAATGCTTCGTATTTAATACGAGACGATTTTCTTTGGAATTCTTTAACCAATTCTCAATTTCCTGCTCATGTTGCTTTAAACTATCTTTAACAGCTTTGGTTGCCACTTCTTTATCGTAGTATGTACTTGCTGCGGATACTTTATCTGTGCGTAATCGTTTTTTTAGATCCTCTTCTGTCTTTCCTACATGACGTTCTATCGTATGACCATTTTTAGGTGGCCCTTCCATTTCGTCTAAAATATTATCATTTATTTTCTCTACTGATGTTGAATTACTTCCTTTTGAACTTTCTTTTTTCTGCTCTTGTCCTGCACACCCACTTAAAACAAGAATCATCGCAAGTAAGCTGCTCAAAAAAATACTCCATAATCGTTTCATCAAATCACCTCTTTCATGATTATTATCGGAACTTCATCAAAAGTCAATTTTGGATAGAAAAGCATGTAGCATTCTAAAATTCTACATGCTTTTTCTTATTTTTTCATATTGCTTCCCATTCACAGAACCATTTTCTCTAGCTGAGAGCCATAATCTATGCAATAAACCTTTTATTTAAGGGGTATATTTAATAAATTTTAAAAAAACCTTATTTTAATAACATTTACACACTTAAAATATACCCCTATTTTTATATACCATATACCCATAAAGGGTATAAAGGTTCATTTTTATCACTATATGTAAATTTAATCCATATTTTCTCCACGGATTAAGCTTTTACATGCCTTCATTTTTACTGCACTTTAAAGTTAGCGTGTTACTGCCCTAAAATAGCGAGATAAAAGCATTCATTTTAAGTAAAAATCTACGCTTGCCTATATTGATTAAATATGGTGTAATGCTAAAAAAGACAAAGGACTATAATGATATGCAAGAACTGATTCATGATGTACTTACAGAACATTACACGCTAGCAATTCCACTTAGTATTCTATTTAATATCATCATTAGCTTTGCTGGTTTCATTCCAAGTATTTTTCTAACTGCAATCAACATACAACTTTTCGGTTTAACAGCTGGAACAATCATTTCGATCGCAGGCGAAGCATTAGGGGCCATTATTTCTTTTTATTTCTATCGGTTAGGTCTTCAGAAATTCGCACAAAACAAGATAAATCATTACCCAAGGGTAGAGAAACTCCTTTATGTTCAAGGAAAAGAAGCTTTTTTGCTCGTTTTATCATTCCGCTTCGTTCCCTTTATTCCATCAAGTATTGTTACTTTATTCGCATCTTTAGGGAAAATGTCCCTACTCTCTTTCAGTATTGCCAGTACACTAGGAAAAATCCCAGCTTTACTCATTGAAGTGTATTCGGCATATCATGTTATGAATGGAACAAATGAAGCAAAGTGGATTATAACAATTGCAGGTTGTATCGGGTTATTGTATATATGGAGAAAGTGGAAGAAAAAATAAAAAAAGGGAGCATTCGCTCCCTTTTTTTATTTTTATATTATGAAGAAATCTTATTTTACACCAACTGCATCATACGATTGTTTCACCGCTGTAACCTCAGCAGAACTTGCACCATATAAATCTGCTGCAGCTTGTACTAAACCAGCACGAGCTTGACTAAATGTAGTAGATTCAGTGAAATATAACGTATTTGCACGATAATAGATTGCTCCTACTTTATCTTTACCAATACCGTTCACTGTTACACCATAATGTGTACCACCATTTGCTAGTAAATAAGCCGCTTTATTAATAATTCCACTGTTCGTATGAACACCACCATTATCACTTGAACCTGTGTAACGCTTAGAATAGTGATCTGGATCGCCATATTTCGCCGGATTACTCATAGAACGAAGTGCATCCCCTGCTGTACCAGGTGTGTAAATGTCTTCTCCTACTTCCCAATCCGGATTGCGATTGTCATAGTACTCTACTAAAGTACCAAAAACATCAGAAATCGCTTCATTTAATGCACCTGACTCATTTTGGTAAATAAGATTTGAGCTATATTCTGTAACCGCATGTGTTAATTCATGTCCAATTACATCTAATCCACCGGATAAGGCAGTAAATGTATAACCATCTCCATCTCCATATACCATTTGCGAGCCATTCCAGAATGCATTATTATAACCACTACTGTAATGAACCGTTGATTTTAACGGTGCTCCAGCGTCATTAAATGAATTACGATTGAACGTCTTTTTATAATAATCATATGTTACTCCCGCATAGTAATGAGCATCTACTGCTGCTGCATCACGGCTTGCATTGAAAACGTTATCTGTATCGGCCCACAACGTTCCTGGTAACGTAGTACGATTCTTCGCATCATATGTGAAAATCTGCGCTCCACGCGTATTATCTTGCAAATAATAAGAAGATCCAGATAACGTTGTATTAATAGATTTTGTATCTCCTAATACCCCTTTACCTGTTCCAACTTTATTTGTTCCTGTTACAGGTTTTATAACTGCTTTTCCCTCTTGCTTTACAGCTTCTTTATTAAGCGGTGATTTATCTTCACCTGTTACGTGATCAATTGTGTTGTATTTATTTAACACGTTACCGCTATCTGCTTCAATGAAATAATAATAGTTTCCTGGTTTTGGTTCTAAAAAGTTTAATTTCACAACATATGCATAAGTTGTGTCTTCACCGTTTTGATATACATATAAATCTGCTGATGGCTCTACCTCATACTTTGGTGTTAACCCTAGATCTTGCTGTGCAATTTCAATCGCTTTTTTACCTTCAATCTTATTTTTATTTTTTAACTTTTCTTTTTTGTCTAGATCAGGCACAACGGTTCCAGATAGTACTTTCAATGAACCATCTTTACTAACATGGGCTAGTTGAGTAGACCCCCATACTGGTGTGCCTTCATACATTTGTTGCATACGTACCACTGTTGCATTCGTTACAGAATCCTTTTTCACTTGCTTCACTTTGAAAGAATCCTCTGCACTCTTTTCCCCTAGCTTATACTCCCCTTTTGCTGCATTTAAATAATCAAACACAACAGACTCCGCTTTCTTTCCAGTTGCTCCAGTTAAATCACCAGAGATAAATTCAGGTGACTGTACTGCTTCGTTGTACTTTTTCGTAGAGAGCACATTCTTAGAATCTGCAAACGCAGAGCTTGTCCCTCCAAACGTTGTAACTGCCATTCCTGCCGCTAACGCAAATGCTAAACTCTTCTTTTTCATATAACCTTCCCCCTAATAAAAATTTTTTTTGAAAAAGAGTAGTTTTATATTAGCATTAGATTTCCATTATTAATATACTAAAAATTCAAAAAGTTCATTTCTCAAGTTTTGTAGAATTTTGGAGAACAATTATTGAGAAAGGCCCTTTCCGTTTTGGAAAGGGCCTTTCTCAATTGTTATTATAGGTTTACTGATTGAGATGAATTAACTTCTTGACCATAATTATCTGGCTTCCAAGCATACTGCACATCGAATACTACCGCTAAAATCGCCACCATTACAAATGTTCCTAAAATCACTTTTTTCATCCTATAACTCCTCCTTCTTCTTCTAACAACATAATCGCTAATTTATAATATCGATTACTTTCTTTAAATTCCAATGATTCTTCGAAGTATTCCGCTAGCTCTAAATATACTTTCTTTAAATCCTTAACATTCTTTTCGTTTTTAAAGAAAGGCACTGCTTCCATTTCCAAAAACCGCTTATATACTTCTTTTTTCTCAAAATATTTATATTGTAGCATTAATAACAGGTACAATATACTTTTATACCTATCTTCTTTTCTTGCAGCCGAAATACCTTTTTCAATCCAGCCTCTCGCCTCTTCAAACTCCTTTAACTGAACACACTGCAGAGAAATTTCATACATGGCATCAATATAATTTAAATCTTCTTCTTCTTTATACTGGAGACTCTTCAAATAATATTCTTTTGCTTTTGCATAATTATTTTGACGATAATATAAATAACCAATATTATTTAAAGCAATCGACATGATATTATCTTTATCTGCAAAAGAATCTGCCTCTCTCAAAATATGATTAAAAATCCCCATAGCCTCACTGTACTGTGTTTTCCGTATATAACTAAAAGCTATTAAAAGTTGACAATTAATTACATGTCGAAACTTATATTCATTTCGAAATCCTTCTAACGCAACATTAGCAAAATACAATGTCATATGATCAATTTCTATCTGACTGTACGTGAGTGCTAAATTATAATATATTCCCGTTTCATAATATCCTTGTTCTTTTGCCATAGATTCTGTTTTTAGTAAGTACTCCAGTGCCTGTTTATATTTATACTGCAAAGAATACAGCAAACCTTTACTATACGTATACAACAACTTCTGAAACGGAGAATACTTCTTATACATCTTCTTTAATTTCTCTAGTTCTTCTTCAAGCGCCGGAAGATCTCTTTTCATAATCAAATAACGTGTATACAGCAGATTATAATAATTTATAATTTCAAAATCTGAAACTTGTTGCATCTCATCCTGTAATTCGTTATATATGCGTTCAACCTGCCCTTTGTCCAAATGGACTAATGCGTTTAGCCAATCATCTAACTTCTCTTTCACATCTTCTTCCACATCTCTCAAATCCGACACAGCAATCTCTAACCTCGCGCAGAGCAGCTGCAAAATTTCCTCCGATGCTTCTATCTTTCCATTTTCAATCTTACTTAAATATGAGACGGAACAAATGCCCTGACATAATTCTTCTTGTGTCATTTTTTGCTGTAATCGCTTATAAAAAACTTGTTTGCCAATTTTCTCTAGTGTTTGTTGCATTGCCCTCCTCCATTCTCATTTACCCTCACTACTTTAATAATACATAAAAATCAGAAAAATATAAATTAATAAATGTAAATTTTCTAAAGAATTTTTCATTTATCAACTTCATTTCCCTCTCTTCAATTAATTTTTATGCTAAAAAAATCTGCTGAACTGCCTAAACTTTGAGTTTTCCCTATTCAATAACCATTAATTATTATTATTTATCTTTTTAATATAATAAACGAAAAAAATTCTCTTCTTATTAAGATCGCCTCCTTTGGCATAAACTAGTAAAAATTGTTATACTATAACAAAATTACGGAGGTGTTTTCGCAATGAATCATTATAAAGACGATAGTTACGCCTTACATACAGATTTATATCAAATCAACATGGCTTATACATATTGGAAAGACGGTATTCATAATCGCCGCTCTGTTTTTGATTTATATTTCCGGAAGCTTCCATTCAAAAATGGTTATGCTGTTTTTGCTGGTCTTGAAAAAATTATAGAATACATAGAGAATTTTCTTTTTACTGATAGTGACATCACTTATTTAAAAGAATTGGAGTTCGAGGAGGAATTTCTGCATTATTTACAAAACATGAAGTTTACGGGAACAATTCGCAGTATGCAAGAAGGAGAGGTTGTTTTTAATAACGAACCATTACTACGTGTTGACGCTCCTCTTGGTGAAGCTCAAATTATTGAAACCGCTTTGTTAAACATTGTGAATTACCAAACATTAATCGCTACAAAAGCTGCTCGTATGAAACATGCAGCAGACAATGATGAACTATTAGAATTTGGCACTCGTCGTGCTCACGAATTCGACGCTGCCCTATGGGGTACACGCGCAGCCTTTATTGGTGGTTTTTCTTCTACTAGCAACGTCCGTGCTGGAAAACGATTTGGTATTCCTGTTGCTGGGACGCATGCTCATTCTTTTGTCCAAGCTTATCGTGATGAATATGTTGCATTTACAAAATACGCCGAAACACATAAGAAATGTGTTTTTCTCGTTGATACATATGATACGTTAAAATCCGGTGTACCAAATGCGATTCGCGTTGCTAAAGAATTCGGCGACCACATTGATTTTTATGGTATTCGTCTTGATAGCGGTGATATGGCTTATTTATCAAAAGAGGCACGAAAACTACTTGACGCAGCTGGATTTACCAATACAAAAATTATCGCTTCTAGCGATTTAGATGAATATACAATTATGCATTTAAAATCCCAAGGAGCAAAAATTGATGTATGGGGCGTTGGAACAAAGCTCATCACTTCCTTTGAACAACCTGCATTAGGTGCTGTTTATAAATTAGTTGCGATTGAAGATGAGAATGGGACACTAAACGATACAATCAAAATTTCTTCCAATCCTGAAAAGATTACAACACCTGGGTTAAAACGTGTATATCGCATTATTAATCGCGTCAACGGACACTCCGAAGGGGATTATATTGCGCTAGAAACTGAAGTACCAGAGCAGGAGGAACGTTTAAAAATGTTCCATCCTGTCCATACATACATCAGTAAATTTGTCACAAATTTTGAAGCAAAAGAACTACACCATACTATTTTCGTAAAAGGTAAACGCACATATAAACTGCCTGAAATACAAAATATTCAGCAGTATGCACATGATAGTTTACATGTATTTTGGGAAGAATATAAACGAACTCTTAATCCTGAAGAATACCCGGTCGATTTAAGCCAAGAATGCTGGGATCATAAAATGAATTATATTCAAACTGTGCGGAATCAGGTTTCAAATAATATTCAAAAATAAAAAGAAATACAATTGTTATCAAGATCTAAATTTAAAAATATTTTTAAAAAATAAAGACTCTAACATATTGTATATGACTAATATGTTAGAGTCTTTTGTTTTATTAGTAGTACAGTTCGAATAGTGTTGATTTTTATACCAAAGTAAAAAAACTTTCCCGTAAACGAGAAAGGTTCTAACGCCTCCAAGATTGGAAGCTTGTTCGAATATTGATACCATGTAGAGTGGAGATGTTTGTACGTATAAGGCAAACTATACATATATATCTCATATATCATATGCTAAGTAAAACCATATGGTTTGGACATGTTGCGTGAACTTCCGATAAAGTAAAACTTTAATCAGTGGGAGATGAAGAAAAACCCCACTGATTATTAGCCCTCACCAATCAAGCTTTTACGAGCAGTTCATACAGGGTAACACAAGTTTCCAAAGCTTTATTAATCGAAAGGTCTGTTAAAGCGTCGCAAAATACAAATTGTACGTCATTTCTTTCGCTAAATGGACACTTTACGCAAGGCAAGGTAAAACGTCTATTTTTCTGATAAAAAAGCTTAGTATAGGTTTTTTATAAATCTTTCACTCGTAATACACGCATCGCATTCAATACAGCAAGTAGCGTAACACCCACATCGGAGAAAACAGCTTCCCACATTGTTGCAATTCCAAATGCACCAAGTAATAAGACAAGTCCTTTTACACCAAGTGCAAAGATAATATTTTGCCATACAATATTGCGTGTACGTTTGGCAATTTTAACAGCCGTTGCAATTTTAGAAGGTTCATCTGTCATAATGACGATATCTGCTGCTTCAATCGCTGCATCAGACCCTAACCCCCCCATTGCGATTCCAACATCTGCTCTTGCTAATACTGGTGTATCATTAATACCATCACCAACGAAAGCGACTTTTTCTTTTGCTTGTTTTGCCGCATCAATTTTTTCAATTTCTTCTACTTTTTGCTGTGGCAATAATTCAGCATGAACTTCATCTAAACCAAGCTCTTTACCGACAGCTTCTCCAACTAGCTTTGCATCGCCTGTTAGCATAACTGTTTTCTTAATACCAAGTTCTTTTAACTTTTGAATCGCTTGTTTTGAATCTTCTTTTACCTCATCTGAGATAACAATATAACCAGCGTATGCACCATCTACAGCAACATGAACAAGTGTGCCTACTGTTTGTGGTTGCTCAAATGCGATATTTTCTTTTTTCATTAATTTTGCATTACCCGCAAAAATTTCTTTACCCTGTACTTTTACAACTGTACCGTGACCAGAAATTTCACTGTAATCTTCCATGCTATTTTCATCAATTGATTTTCCATATGCAGTTCGAATAGATTGCGCAATTGGATGGTTTGAATAAACCTCTGCAAACGCAGCATATTCAAGGAGTTCTTCTTTTGTTATTTTGCCGTTTGGCTCCATCTTTGTTACCTTGAATACACCTTTTGTTAATGTTCCTGTTTTATCAAACACAATATGTTTCACATCATTTAATGCTTCTAAATAGTTACTACCTTTTACTAAAATACCACTTTTCGATGCTCCGCCAATACCACCAAAGAATCCAAGCGGAATAGATACTACTAACGCACACGGACAAGAAATAACAAGGAATACTAACGCACGATAAATCCAATCTGAGAATGTAGCACCTTCTAAAATAAGAGGGGGAATAAACGCCAATGCTGCTGCTGTAATAACGACAACCGGAGTGTAGTAACGCGCAAATTTCGTAATAAAGTTTTCTGTCGGCGCTTTTCGACTACTTGCATTTTGTACTAAATCTAAAATTTTCGATACTGTGGATTCACCAAATTCTTTTGTTACCTCAATTGTTAATACACCATTTTGATTCACAAAACCACTTAATACATCATTCCCAACTTCTACTTCACGTGGTACAGATTCACCTGTTAATGCTGAAGTGTCTATCATTGATGTTCCTTCAACTACTCTTCCATCTAACGGTACCTTATCACCTGGTTTAACAATGATGTAATCTCCAATTTGTACATCTTCCGGCGAAACTTGTTTTGTTTCATTTCCAACTTTAACGTTGGCATAATCAGGGCGGATATCCATTAACGATGTAATAGATTTTCGAGAACGGTTTACCGCAATGCTTTGGAATAACTCTCCTACTTGGTAAAATAACATAACTGCAACCGCTTCTGAGTATTGTCCGATTGCAAATGCACCAAGTGTCGCAATCGCCATTAAAAAGTTTTCATCAAAAACCTGGCCGCGTGTTATATTTCTCACAGCTCGCCAAACGATATCTCCACCAATTAATAAATATGCGATAACGAAAAGTGGAATAGTCATCATTTGTGGTAATCCTGCAAGTGCAGCGATTCCTGTTAAGACACCACCAATCGCTAAGCGCCATATCATTTTCTTCACATTTCCTTCACCATGATCGTGTCTATGACCATGATCATGTCCTGTTTTTTCTTCACGGACAACTTTTACATCGGGCTCTAACTTTTGAACAATATTTTTTATATCTTGCACCGTCGTTCCGAGCTCTTTTTCGTTTGCCACTTCTATTTTTAGTTTCTTTGATACAAAATCAACAGTCGCATTTGAAACTGTAGGCATTTCTTTTACCTTTGTCTCAATCTTCATTGCACAATTTGCACAATCTAATCCTTCTAATACAAATACTTCTTTTGTAATTTTTGTTTTTTGTTCTTCCTGTACTTTAATATGCGGTTCTAATTTCGTAACAAGTTGTTTCGCCTCATTAACAACATGATTTTCTTTATTTTGCTCTGTTTCTAAAGTCATCGTCTTTGTTGCAAAGTTCACAGAACAAGAGGAAACGCCGTCTAATCCGCTAACGCCTTTTTCAATTTTCATCGCACAATTCGCACAATCTAATCCTTCTAACACAAGTTTCCGTTTCACTAGTGCTTCTGCCATCTTTCTCCCTCCTTGTGCATTTCTTTTTATTCTTCCTCGTTTACATGTTCGAATGCTTGCTCAAAGATACCGATTACGTGATGGTCCGCCAATGAATAATAGACAACCTTTCCCTCTTTACGGTTTTTCACAAGTTTCGCTTGCTTTAATACACGAAGTTGATGAGAAATAGAAGATTGTGTCATACCGAGTAAATAAGCTAAGTCACATACGCACATTTCCGCTTCGAATAAAGCGTGTAAAATCCGTGTCCGCGTACGGTCACCTAATACTTTAAATAACTCCGCTACTTTACTTAAACTTTCATCTGCTGGGATTGTTTGTTTTACTTGATCAACAACTTCTTCATGGATAATTGTTTGAGAACATGATTCTTGGCATGTTTCCACTTTATTTTCAGCCATTATAGCTCACCTCTTTATTTGAACATATGAACAATCATTCATATATCTTATACCTTTATTATATGAGCGCCTATTCATATGTGTCAATAAAATCCTTAATTAATTTTCCGAACATTTTGTTCACATTTCAAAACACATCACTTATTCTCCGCATCCGTTACATTCTTCATACAAAAAGGATGTACGGAAGTTTCCATCCTTTCGTACATCCTTTTTTCTCTACCCTTTAATCAAAAGAAAAAGCCTTGTGCGCTCCCTAGACGCACAAGGCTTACAATTCATTATATCCCTTTAGTTTGCTTTTTCTAAACTATCTTGCGAACTTCCATCTTCTTTTAAATGACTATGTTTTTTCGAATAAACAAAGTATACAACTACTCCGATTGCTAACCAAGCACCGAAGTACATCCATGTCGTTAATGGTAAGTTTACCATTAAGAATAGGCAGCATACGATTGAAATGATCGGTAAAATTGGTACAAGTGGCACCATAAATCCACGTTGTAATTTCGGATGTGTTTTACGAAGGATGATAACTGATACACCAACCATCGCAAATGTTAGTAACGCTCCAATATTCGCTAAATTCGACAATTCTTTTAAATCGATAAATCCAGCAATTAAAGCACTACCAATTCCTGTTAACCAAGTTGAAAATGTTGGTGCTTCTGTCTTTTTGTTAATTTTCGCAAAAGATTCTGGCAATAAACCGTCACGACTCATTGCAAAGAATACACGTGTTGTTGCGTAAATATAAGCAAAGATTACAGCCATGATACCTATTACAGCCCCGACAGCAATTACACCAGCTACTTTATCTTGTCCTACAACTTCTAGTACATAAGCCATTGCTTCTGGTACATCTAGTTCCTTGTAAGAAACCATACCAGTCATAACAAGACAAACTGCAACGTAAATGATTGTACAAATAACTAACGAAGCGATGATACCAATTGGAAGATCACGCTGTGGATTTTTCACTTCTTCTGCTGAAGTTGCTAATGCATCAAAACCTAAGAAAGCAAAGAATACTGCTGCTCCTCCGGCAAAGACTCCACTTAAACCATATGGTGCAAATGGTACCCAGTTTTCTGGTTTTACGTAGAATACACCAACTGCAATAAATAAGATAACAATACTAATTTTGATTAATACCATCGCGTTATTTATACGTTTACTCTCTTTCGTACCACGTGATAACAACCATGTTAATACGAGCGTAATGATTACTGCTGGCAAGTTCACAATACCACCTTGTGATGGAATCGTTAACAGCTCTTTTGGAATTTCTAATCCAAATCCATTCACCAAGTTATTGAAATAACCTGTCCATCCACCAGCTACTGCTGCTGTTGTTACAACGTATACTGATAATAATGTCCATCCCATTAAATGGGCTACAAACTCACCGATTGTTGCATAAGAGTATGTGTATACACTACCTGAAACAGGAAGTGTAGAAGCAACTTCGGCATAACATAATGCTGCAAATCCACAAACAATTGCGGCAATCATAAATGAAAAAATAACTGCTGGACCAGCATCTCTTGCTGCTACTAATCCAGTTAATACTAGAACTCCTGTACCGATTATCGCACCAATTCCTAGCATTGTTAGGTCGAATGCCCCTAAAGTTTTAGACAAAGTCTTACTTTTACTTTCCCCTAACAATTGCGTAACGGATTTCTTTTTAAA
Source organism: Bacillus pfraonensis (assembly GCF_050768835.1). Lineage (NCBI taxonomy): Bacteria > Bacillati > Bacillota > Bacilli > Caryophanales > Bacillaceae > Bacillus > Bacillus pfraonensis. The sequence continues at coordinate 135,843 of NZ_JAHCDO010000019.1, forward strand.
TAGGTTGGCCACGATGTATGCCCCCTTTTACTAAGAAGAGCTAAGAGGTCTTCTCTCTTAGCTCTTATCATGTTGTATTAAATATTGTTCGATTTTTATTTTGTATTATGCTTCAATTAGCAAGATACAGTTTCTGCTTCTAATAATTCTTTTGCACCTTTGTATTCTACACCATGAGCTTCTGCAACTGCTTCAAATGTTACATAGCCATCTAATGTATTAATACCTTTTAATAATGCAGAGTTGCTTAGGCAAGCTTCTTTGTAGCCTTTGTTTGCAATTTGTACTGCATATGGCACTGTTACGTTTGTTAATGCAAGAGTTGATGTACGTGGAACCGCACCTGGCATGTTTGCAACTGCATAATGAACAACACCGTGTTTTTCGTAAGTTGGGTTGTCATGAGTTGTAATGCGGTCAGTTGTTTCGAAAATACCACCTTGGTCAATTGCGATATCTACTACAACAGAACCTGGTTCCATTGATTTAATCATTTCTTCTGTTACAAGTTTTGGCGCTTTTGCACCTGGAATTAATACCGCACCGATTACAAGATCAGACTCTTTTACAGCTTCTGCAATATTGTACGGGTTAGACATTAAAGTTTTCACTTGGTTACCGAAAATGTCATCTAATTGACGAAGACGTTCTGCACTTAAGTCGATGATTGTAACATCCGCACCTAGTCCAACTGCAATTTTAGCAGCATTTGTACCAGCTTGTCCACCACCGATAATTGTTACTTTACCACGTTTTACCCCTGGAACGCCTGCTAGTAAGATACCTTTACCGCCTTTGTTTTTCTCAAGGAATTGCGCACCGATTTGTGCTGCCATACGACCAGCTACTTCACTCATAGGTGCAAGTAATGGTAAAGAACGATTTTCTAATTGTACTGTTTCGTAAGCGATAGCTACAACTTTCTTTTCAATTAAAGCTTTCGTTAATTCTGGTTCTGGAGCTAAGTGTAAGTATGTGAATAGAATTAAACCTTCGCTGAAGTGTTTGTATTCGCTTTCAATTGGTTCCTTAACTTTCATTACCATATCCATGTTCCAAGCTTCTTCAGCTGTGTCAACGATTTTCGCACCTGCTTCAATATACTCAGCATCTGTAAAACCAGATCCTAAACCTGCACCCTTTTGAATGAATACTTCGTGATTGTTACGAACTAAATGTACAACACCAGCTGGTGTCATTGCCACACGGTTTTCGTTGTTTTTAATTTCTGTTGGTACCCCAATACGCATAATGAAATGCCCCCTTATAATTAACAGAAAAAAGAAATTCTTTTTTCTTTTTATAATAATTAATAACTTATGTCCTTATTCTAGCATAACTTTGAAATTATGAAAACGCTAACATATCAAATTTTAAAAGTTTATATTTTTAGAATAGTGTAAATATAAAGAACTTTATTCCCTAGGGAGATTCCCTATATCTCGCTTATTTAACACTCTATTTTCATTATAACCTTTGTAATTCAATATTACCCTTTTATTATTTGACAATAATATAACAATGTGAAAAATCAACATAAATCGCATACATATACAATCGAATTTTCCTGTAATATTTTAGAGATATATTCTTTTTTATATAAATCCATTTTGTTTTCTCAATATACACGACGCTACCATGAAGAAAAGGTAACTTGCACTCGTTTTCTCCTTTTGGTTTCACACGGCAGGGGGCTAAGCCAAAAAGGGCTCTGTCCTCTTCTCCCCATGGCTGGATGCTCTCTCCCACCTAAAAAAAGTTTTTATCTTTTTTCACTTTGCATTTATATAATAAAAAAACAGCTACCGATATTTAACCGGCAGCTGGATAACTGAGAAACAACTTTGAAAATAAATCTTCCGTTGTTTCTGTAATCTTATCAAACACATCTGTTTCACTTTCTTCTTGCTCTTTCATCATTTTAATGGTTTCTTGCGCATCCACAGGATAGTCTGTAATAATCCCATCGACATTCAGTTTATAATATTTTTTTAAGCTTTCCATATCATTTACAGTCCATACATAAATCGGCTTATTTAATTTACGGGCTGATTTTACTAAGCGTTTGTTTAACATATATTCTTCCGCTACATAGAAATCGGCTTGCACATATTTTAAGTTAGCCCTACTTGCATATAATATATATCCTACTTTTATATTTGGATTTGCACGTTTAAATTCTTTAATGAGCGGATAGTGCAATGTTTGAATGACACATTGCTTTTCAAAGTCATTTTCTTTAATTGTGTCTAATACTTTCTTTACAAAATCTTTTTCATTTCCGTGCAATTTCACTTCTATATTCAGTTTTATCTTGTTTTCTGCAAGCTTAATCATCTCATCAAGTGTGCTAATTTTCCCTGTGAATCCATCTTGACTAAGAGTCAGTTTTCGAAGCTCATCCATCGTTAAATCTGAAACTTGTACATTCGCATTCGCAAGACGCTTTAGCTTTAAATCGTGTATCACTGCCAATTCACCATCTTTTGTTTGCAACACATCAATTTCAGCATAATCCGCTTTCGCATCAATCGCACCTTGCAGAGCCTCTTTCGTGTTCTCTACTCCTTTGGAAACATATCCACGATGCGCCATAATAATCGGCTCTTTATAGGAGTTCGTAATAAACGTTACAATAAAAGCTACAACCATACCGACTGTAAAAACACCGACAATATATACGCCAATAAACTTCAGGCGATGTTTTTTAAAGAAACATTTATCCGCTTTCGTTTTGGAATAATCTAAGCCTTCTTCTAATAAAACATCTCCAACTGGGACCTTTTGTAAATAAAGTCTTGTCAATGCCATAATATAAAACGGAGTTATAATAAAGCTAAATAGATACAATGTACTCGTCAAAAATACAGATAAGGTAGATTCTGCTAGTAGGGCAAATGTCCCTTTTGGATTCGTAAATTCATACACACCCCATAAAATTAAGAAATATACACCCATAAATAAGACAAATACAATCCCTATCGAGATAAAAAATCCAACTAAAAAGAACAAAACTTTAAAAAAGCTTTCTTTTACCAAGTTTGCACTTTTACGTGCAGCTGTGCGAAACGGTTTTTCTTCTAATACAATAATAGGTAAAACAAAGATCCAGCGAAGATTCAAGTATGCAACTACAGCAAAGAACGTGTAATAACCTACTTGTCCCATTGTTGTTTTAAACAATTCACCTGTAATAAAATTAGGAATTTGAATTTCTGGGATTAGCGCAGATTTATATCCCAAGCTTAAAAGAGGTAATAGTACAACTGCATATAAAATGAATCCTGGCAAGCAATATGTAAAAAGAGAAGGTAAATACGTTACTGTTTTATACAAAATCGGACGTAACCTCACCTTTTGCCGTTTATGAGCAAAATATGAAATAATAATAAGAACTGCAAATTCCGTAAAAATGAGGAAGAGTGCCAATATCGATAAAATGACAATAGCCGCGATTCCATATGGCGTTTTTAGAAAGGCTAACAATTCATCATTTGTTGCATTTGCATAGCCACCCCAATATAATAACTTGTTAAAAATCATACCGAATAGCGGTATAAACACAATAGCCGCTACTAATTTATATGCGAGTTGAAATGATAATACATTCCAAAAAGCAAATTGTACCGTTTGAAAGGAATGTCTCATAACTCCTGGTATAGATAATCTTTTACGGTGTTGCATAAATTCCTCCAAATTCTAAAACTATATTTGAAATGGATTCCATTTCACAGTCATCTTTTTATAATAATATATTCCGCTTAACATGAACACTCTTATACATTCACAAAAAAGAGTGATGAGTACTTTCTCATCACCCTTTTTGTTTTTATTTTTTCTCTAATCCTTGTCCAAACGCTTTTAAAAAGCTAAATCCAAAAGTAATGGCTCTGTTAATATCCGGGTCTTTCAGCACTTTAAAAAAGTCCATTACTTTTGTTTTCTTTCCTTTGTTCAATTCATCTGTTGCAAACTGTAATCCTGTAACTAAGCTAGATGTGATCTGTTTTGTCATTTCTGGGTCGACTGAAGATAAAGCCTCTCCTGCCCCCATCATATTATTTAATGCATTTTTGACTGGTTCACGGTTTAATTGCTCAATTGCAATTTTAGAAACATCTTCTTTGGCAGCAAGTAGACTGATTGCCGCATCTAAAATACCAGCTTGCTGCAACCCTGCTAACAACTGCATCGTTTCTTCTACCGCCTCACGATTTTCCACTAATTGTGTTAACAGTTCATCTGATAACTGTTGTTTCTTTTCTTCTTCTGTAACTACCTTTTTTTGAATCAATGTAATTTCTTTTGCCACTTTCTTCGCCCCCTAGTTCTGATCCACAAGTGATACATATTGTTTTCGTTGCCATTTCTGCTGAATTTCAACACCATTTTGCGGATGACGTTTTTTATCTCTTGGGTTCGAAGCAGGAAGTGGGCGATTTCCTTTTTCGCGCAACACACGCATTTTCACCATCGTTTGTTTATAAGCTGGTGTGCAAGTATACAGGTCTGTCGCTGTTCCTGTTAAAATATTAATCGCTTCTTCATTTACTGTCGCGTGCATCGGTAAATATAGCTCATTTCCAGTCACACGATCTGTAACAAGTGCCTGTACTTTAATTTTCCCAAACGGTGATGCTAACTCGACAAGTCCGCCATCTTTCACATTCCGCTCAGCAGCAAGCTCTGGTGAAATTTCAACAAACACATCAGACATTTTAGATAAAATTCCTACTGATTTATTTGTCATATTCCCTTCATGGAAATGTTCGAGTAAACGACCATTATTTAATAATAAATCGTATTCTTCTGGTGCTTCAACCGGCGGAATCCATTCATCCAATGATAGACGTGCTTTTTTATCTGGGAAATTAAAGCCATCTACATATAATAGTGGTGTGTCGCTACCATCATGACTACCCCAACATAAACTATTCCATCCTTCTAAGCGGTCGTATGTGGCTTGGGAATAATACGGCGCGAGTGATGCAATTTCATCCATAATTTCACTTGGGCTTTCATAATTCCAATCACCACCGAGGGCACGAGCTACTTTTTGTAGGATCCACCAGTCCGGTTTAGAATCACCAAGTGGTTTCATAGCTTCATATAAACGCTGAATACGACGCTCTGTATTCGTAAATGTTCCTTCTTTTTCTAGACTTGGTGCCGCTGGTAAAATAACATCAGCAAAACGAGCTGTTTTTGATAAGAACATGTCTTGAACTACAAGGAAATCAAGATTACTTAAAATGTGTTGCACATGATTCGCATTAGAATCGACCAACGCCATTTCTTCTCCCATTACATACATACCACGTAGTTTTCCTTCTTCTGCTGCAGCAAGCATCGCAATATTATTCAGTCCTGGCTCTTTCGGAATGGTAGTTCCATATGCTTTTTCAAATTTCGCACGAAGCGTATCATCCGACACTGCTTGATAACCCGGAAGCCAGTTTGGTAATGTTGCCATATCACAAGCACCTTGTACATTATTATGCCCACGGAGTGGATATGCACCTGCACCCGGTCGGCGATAGTTACCTGTTACAAGAAGTAAGTTTGAAATCGCTGCGGATGTTGTACTTCCTCCTGTATTTTGCGTAACACCCATACCCCAAAGTACACAAGTACCGTCTGCTTCATATACCATACGAGCTATTTCTTTTAATGTATCTTTAGAAATACCTGTAATATTTTCTGTATAATCAAGTGTGTATTTCTCTAACATCTTGCTATATTCATCAAAGTTTTTCACATTTTCGTCTAAGAATTTTTTATCATGCCAGCCTTGATCAATAATATATTTTGTTATACCCGCAAGCCAGACATAATCTGTTCCTTGACGTGGATGAATAAACAGGTCAGCACGCTCTGCCATTTCATGTTTACGAAGATCTGCCACAATTAACTTTTGTTCCTGTAATTTGTGAGCACGCTTCACACGAGTAGCAAGTACCGGGTGTCCTTCCGTTGGATTCGCTCCCACAATAATGACAAGGCCAGCTGCTGCAATATCTTTCACTGTTCCTGCGTCTCCGCCTATACCAACAGTTTTTGTTAACCCATCGCTTGCTGGTGATTGACAGTAACGGGAACAGTTATCTACATTATTTGTTCCATATATTTGACGAGCTAGCTTTTGCATTAAATAGTTTTCTTCATTTGTTACTTTTGAAGAAGAAATAAATCCAAATGCATCGCTACCATATTCAGATTTAATGTGCTGCATATTGGATGCAACAACCTCTAAAGCTTCTTCCCATGATGCTTCAACGAACATATCTCCTTGACGAATCAACGGTTTCGTAATGCGGTCCTCACTGTTTACAAAGTCCCAGCCGAATTTTCCTTTCACACATGTAGAAATTCCGTTTACTGGCGCATCTGATACAGGTTGTACTTTTAAAATTTGACGGTCTTTCGTCCAAACTTCGAACGAACAACCTACACCGCAAAATGTACAAACTGTTTTCGTCTTGTTAATCTTCGTTTTGCGCATTGCAGATTCAACTTCTGAAACTGCTAAAATACTACTATATCCAGGTTCTACATCCTTTACAAAATCAATCATTGGGTCTAACACATCCGGTTTTAATCCGGTCATAAACCCAGCTTCCCCAAGCATAGATTTTTCCATTAATGCGTTACAAGGACACACCGTTACACATTGCCCGCAACTCACACAAGATGAATCGTTAATACTTACGCCGCTATCCCAAATTACACGCGGACGATCTAAATTCCAATCAATTGATAATGTTTCGTTTACCTGTAAATTCTGACATACTTCTACACATTGCCCACAAGCAATACATTGATTCGGATCGTAACGATAAAATGGATGAGTCATGTCTACTTCTTTTGCACTAACTTTCGGTTCATATGGATATTTCTGTTCCTCAATCCCCATCATATGTACCGTATTATGAACTTTACAGTTCCCGTTATTATTATCACATACTGTACAGTACAATAAATGGTTCTCTAATATTCGATCCATTGCTTCCGTTTGTGCTTCTTTTGCACGTGCTGATTTTCTTTCAATGTGCATACCATTTTCTAATTTTGTTGAACAAGCACGCATTAATTTTCCATCTACCTCCACAATACATGTATCACAAGTTTGAATTGGATCTACTTCCGGTACATGACAAATCTGTGGATGCTCTAAATCACTTTCGTTAAATAATTGCAGTATCGTCTTTTCACCAGATGAAAGAAAGTCTTTTCCATCTATAGTTACACGAACCGTTTGCTCTGCCATAGTTCCCCTCTCCTTACAACTAACTGTACAATAAATTTTTGAATCCGCTTTCAAAACTTTATTGTTGTACATTTTTTGAAACGCTCTGCTGAAATCCTATCTTAGAAGTCGATTCTTGATGCTATAAGGTATAAAAATGACACTATTCTACCACTCTATTATATCTCACATATACAATAATAACCAAATAATATATAGAAACTAAGAACAAACGTACAACCTGTCTTTTTAGGTGGAATAGAGCATTGGGCCATGCATAGACACACATTCCTTTTTCCCCTTTCCTCCCCCATTCCAAGTAAAACAAAAAGTGCAGATTACTTAAAATTTATCTCGCTATTTCTGGGCAGTAAGACCTCCACCTCAAGATTCAGAGAGAACTAAGGAATGAAGTTACCTACTGATGAAAGTTTCACTATATACATAACAGATGCTTTTATTTTTTTTATGTTTTATGATAAATAGTAAGAAAAATACATATGAAGGGGAAAATACGATGGGGCCTGTCCAAGAAACATGTAAAATGGTACGTTATCAAGCTGGAACATTCCTTGAACAAGAAGATAAAATTGTCACAGAACATCCTGTAACAATTAAATTAAATGGGGAAGAATACGTAACAGTTGTATGTACTCCAAATTATATTGAAGATATGGTAATAGGTTTTTTAATTTCTGAAGGAATTATCGCTTCTTATGAAGGTATTGATGAGCTATGGATACAGAAAGACAAAGGGGTTGTCCACGTAAAAACATCACAAATCAATCCTCTCTATCAAACACTATATAACAAACGATATGTCACTTCTTGTTGCGGAAAAAGTAGACAAGGTTTTGTGTTTGTAAATGATGCAGCAAAAGCAAAAAATTTACATGATATACATGTAACAGTTACTCCAGAAGAGTGCTTTCATTTAATGAATACCTTGCAACACTCTTCTACTACATTTCGTCAAACCGGAGGAGTTCACAATACTGCTCTTTGCGATCGAAATACCATTCTCCTATCCAGAATGGATATCGGTAGACATAACGCATTAGATAAAATATATGGTCATTGTCTACGTAACCATATCCCCATCAAAGGAAAAATCATTGCATTTAGTGGCCGAATTTCATCTGAGATTTTACTAAAAGTTTCTAAAATCGGTTGTGAAATTGTTCTTTCTAAATCAGCTCCAACAAAATTAGCTTTGCAACTTGCTCATGATTTAGGCATTACAGTAGTCGGGTTTATTCGTAATGATTCTTGTAATATTTATACTCACCCAGAACGAATTGAAGGATATATAACAGACAAAAATGATTCCTAGCAAGGGAATCATTTTTTAGTTATAAAAATGTAACATACTTAATTGTTGAATAGTTAATAAAGTTAATATATAATTTCATTACATAAAGCGAGACAAAAAACAAAAGAAGATACATGTTTTTCTCGCATATATCTACTTATTCTTTTACAAATTAAGAATGAGTACGTAAAGAATATGTTTATGAATACACAGTAGATATTCTATGAATATAATCATCATACTCTTACGGATCCCCCTGCTTTAAACACTAAAGCGGCGTATTCATTTTCCTATAGAGTGAGCTAAACTGAGGAGGTTACTGATATGGAAATTCGTTTATTAACAAAAGAAGATGCAAAAATTTATTTAAAAGTGTGTATGGAAGGATTAACACAAAATCCAGAAGCCTTTAGTTCTTCTTATGAAGATGTACTAAAACATGAGGATCCAGTTGCTGCAATGGCAAAACGTTTAGCTAACCCTGATAAGTATACCCTTGGTGTCTTTAAAGATAACGATTTGATTGGAATTGCTACTTTAGAAACAAAACCATTTATTAAACAAGAACATAAAGCGAAAATCGGATCTGTTTACGTCTCTCCAAAAGCTCGCGGTCTTGGGGCTGGACGTGTATTAATAAAAGCCATTATTGAAAATGCTCATAAATTACATGTAGAACAACTCATGCTCGATGTTGTCGTTGGAAATGTAGCTGCGAAAAAGCTGTACGAATCACTTGGTTTCCAAACATACGGTGTACAAGAGCGTTCCTTAAAACATAATGGACAGTATTGGGATGAAGAACATATGGTTTTATTTTTAAATAGCTAATGATAGATTTTCACAAAAGTACCTTTTGATACAAAGGTGCTTTTTTCTTACAACAATGTAATATTCATGTCATCTAATTGAATGGTTCTCTTCCCTCCTCTTCCCTATACTAAAAGTACGAAATCACACCCAAAAGAAATAAAAGATAAAAAAATAATAGCAGTAATAGCATAAAAATCAGTAACCGGAGGAACAACAGATATGAAACAGCACAAACATCTTATTTTTTTAATTTGTGGCACAATAATCGTCACTTCAGGATTAGCAATTCTTCCTTGGTTTATATAAAACTTCTATCACCTTTTAATTCCTCCCTATGCAAATAAAAAAAGCTCATTGTTTCTCCAAACGAAACAACGAGCTTATACATCTATTATAGAATTCCGAAAAATTTATTCGCACACGTTACAATGATTAGCATAGATACGGCAACACACATTACAACAGCATTGCGATCTTGTTTATCCTTTTGGAAACGTTCTTCTTTTTTACTCATGTGTATATTCCCCTTTTAAAAAAAGTGTGAGATAGGAAATTTTCCTTATCCGATGCGAGGTGAATACGAAATTTCTCGCTATCTCACATACACAATAGAATGGAATTGTCATTTTATAAATAAAATGACATGACGTTATGTCGCAACATAGGGTATTTTGTGTCGCTACGCCTTTTATTATAAAAAAGAGTTGTGCAAAAGTAGTGCATTTTTTATGTCAATTGCCTTAGTAGAAAAAATACACTACAATTCAATCACATAAACAGAGTTTTTTATTATTTTCATGTAAACTATACAAAGTAGAAATGAATGTTTTGAGGTGCACAAGACCATGATAAAAATCTTATTAGTAGACGACGAAGAACGCATGTTACGATTATTAGATTTATTTTTAAGTCCACGCGGTTATTTTTGTATGAAAGCCACGTCTGGCATAGAAGCTCTTGAACTAATTCAGCAAAAAAACTTCGATATCATTTTGTTAGATGTCATGATGCCAAATATGGATGGATGGGATACATGTTATCAAATCCGCCAAATCTGCAATGTTCCAATCATAATGTTAACAGCTCGTAATCAAAACTACGATATGGTTAAGGGACTCACAATGGGGGCCGATGACTATATTACAAAACCTTTTGACGAACAAGTACTCGTTGCACGAATTGAAGCTGTACTGCGCCGAACAAGAAAGGATGGTTTTATTAGCTTCAATGGTATTGAATGGGATAAAACCAAACATACTGTCACTGTTTACGACGAAAAAATTTCACTTACACCTATCGAGTTTTCGTTACTAGGACTGTTTTTACAAAATACGAATCGAGCATATAGCCGTGATGATTTAATTGAAAAAATATGGGGATATCAAACCGATATTGAATACCGTACTGTCGACTCACATATCCGCAATATCCGTGATAAATTACGAAAAAAAGATTTTCCTGTTGAAAAATACTTAGAGACTATCTATAAAGTGGGATATAAGTGGAAAAGTGAATGAGAATTGACTTCTCCCACTTAAAACTCGTTAAACAAGCATAATAAAACTCTGGTCGGTAGTGAGTTTCTTTCTGCTGGCCATTAATGTGAAATAAAGGTATGGTGACAAAATGAATAAACTATCCCTCAAGGTTGGTACATACTTTTTAATCTTAGCTCTATGTATTGAAACAATTGCCTTTTTATCTTTTCATACGAGTCTTGCGAACATGCGCATCGATGAAGAAAAAACAGCCCTTTTAGAAAAAGGCAAGCGCTATAGTAAATTTATTGCTAGACGTTATAGCACACGCGCTTTGGAGCATGCTGCAGCAATGGAATCCCACTCTGATTCAGATACAAAATTAGTCATAACAGATACGAATGGGCAAGTTCTTTCCGCCTCTGATCCTGTCACAAACGAAATGAAAAAGCAGCTTGACTACAAAATACAATCTATTTCAACAGATGGAACGATGGTTGAACAAAACTGGAAAACATCAAAGTTTATTTCAACAGCAACTCCAATTATCGTTCACAGGCAAGTTATTGGATATGTACATATGTTTTTAGATACAGCCTTCTTAGAGAAAATGATCCTTCGTTTAACACGTCAATTTATGATTATCGGTATATTAACGCTTCTTTTAACAACAATTTCTGTATTTATTTTTTCTCGCGTCATTACTGATCCACTTATTAAAATGAAACGAGCAACAGAAAAAATGTTAAAGCTAAATAAACCAATTAAATTGGGAATTACACGAAATGATGAACTTGGTAGTTTAGCTAAAACCATTGAAGAATTATCAAGCGAATTAACCTATATGAAAAAAGAACGAAATGAATTTCTTGCAAGCGTTGCTCACGAACTTCTCACACCACTCACCTATATGAAAGGCTATGCCAAAGTTGCAAAACGAGAGTCTTTATCTAAAGAGGAGCGTGAAGAATACTTGCAAATTATCGAAGACGAAACCGATAGTGTAACAGAACTTGTTCAAGATTTATTTGACCTTGTGCAATTAGAACAACATCAATTTGTTATTAAAAAACAGAAAATGCCACTCTTGCCTTTTCTGGAACGGATGATTGAAAAAACAAAGACTACGTTTGTTAAGAAACAAATAAAAATTAAATTTTACTGCGCAGATAATCCTAATGTCTGTATGGATGAACGCCGCATGGAACAAGTGATGCTAAATTTATTACACAACGCCTATCAGCATTCTTATGAACAGTCTGTTATTACTGTACACGCCTATCAAAATGGGAATACTTTTTCTATAAGTGTGCAAGATGAAGGAGAAGGGATTCCGCAAGAAGAGATTCCACATATTTTTGATCGTTTTTATCGGGTTGATAAATCAAGAACGCGGGCTACGGGTGGTAAAGGAATCGGTCTAGCTGTTGTAAAAGAAATTGTTGAGTTACATAGCGGCTCCATTCAAGTAAAAAGTAAGCTTGGAATGGGAACAGAATTTATTATTACATTACCAATCGAATAATATAATTTTTCGTCTATCACCAGTAGTATCTTTACGAAAAATCTACTGGTGATATTATGTTAATAGCTACTATTTATTGGAATTTCATTTACAAACTCAATAAAATACTACTAACAAAAGCTAGCTTTTTGAAATTATTCTTATTTCAATATAAAATATAATTACATCTGTCAAAGATTTGGAGGGTGATATAATTGGATATCCATGTATTAACAAAGGATGAAGCAGAAATTTACTTAGAGCTTCGTGTAGAAGGATTAAAGCAAAATCCTGAGGCTTTCAGTTCTTCTTATGAAGATATTATTAATAAAGAATGCCCGATTGAGTATAAAGCACAAAAATTAGCGCAAGATGAAAACTATACGCTAGGTGCGTTTAAAGACGGAAACTTAATCGGGGTTGCAACCTTAGAAACGAAACCATACGTGAAACAAGAGCATAAAGCAAAAATTGGTTCGGTATATGTATCGCCAAAAGCACGTGGACTTGGAGCAGGAAAATCTCTTATTAAAGAGTGTATTGAACTTGCAAAAACATTAGAAGTAGAACAAGTTATGCTTGATGTTGTGGTCGGAAATGATGGTGCAAAAAAACTTTATGAATCATTAGGCTTCAAAACATTTGGTGTACAAGAGCGTTCTTTAAAATATAACGGTCAGTACTGGGATGAAGAGCATATGGTTTTATTCTTAGATGAAGAGAAATAAGAAAAACATCCTCACATGCATGAGGATGTTTTTTATTTTCCGACAAGATATGTAAATGTAAAACACACTACTCCAATGATAATTATAACCACTATATAATGAACAGATGGAAAAAATATAGTAAATATTCCATAAAGAACAGCTAGTATTAATACTGCGCTTACTGAATAGAGACCCCCTTTCCATATTGGCTCTAGGTACACATAACTCGAAACATACACAATAATTGTCAGTATGATGCCATACAAAATCCCAGTGTATATATTTAACTTCTCTGGTCCCAATAATATGCTTATTAATCCAGCAATAATAATGATATTTTGTATTCTTTTATCCCGTTGTAACTTTACAATAACTTCTTTCACCAAACTCCTCCTATTTTTCCAAAAACCACACCTGATATAGCAATTGAGTGGCCTCTTCAATCTCTTCCTCCGATAAAATAGCAAACCCAAGTAAAACTGTATTTTTTGAAGTAGTCCCTTCTTTATAATACATAGACACTGGATATACCCTTATGCTATTTTCAGCCGCTCTTTCTATTAATTCTTCTTCCAACATCCCATTGTGAACCTTTAATAAAATATGTAAGCCAGAATCTTCTCCTATCACGTCCACCTTATTAGAAAAGTACCTTTCTATCGCTGAGACAAGAGCATCTCTCTTTTTTCGATAAACAACTCGCATCTTATGAATATGTTTTTCCCAATGTCCTTCGTTTAAAAATCTTCTAATAATTTCTTGATCGATTCTTGAAACACTTTGTGTATAAAATAAATATTGTGTTTGATACAACTCGATTAATTGTTTTGGCAATACCATATAGCTCATTCGTAATGATGGGAGCAATGCTTTTGAAAGTGTTCCCATGTAAATTACATTTCCCTCTGTATCAAGTCCTTGCAATGCGGGAATCGGCTTTCCAGAGTAACGAAACTCACTATCATAATCATCTTCAATAATATAACGCCCACTCTCTCCTTGTGCCCATTGTAATAGTTGCATCCGTCTTTTAATTGGCATAATCATTCCACACGGAAATTGATGAGATGGGGTAACGAACACAACATTTGCATTACTACCTTCTAAATCTGAAATACAAATCCCATCCTTATCAAGCGAGAGCATCTGGACATTTTCTTCACCTTTCTCAAAGACAACTAATTTCCGGTGATATCCTGGATTTTCAACTGCAAAATAGCTTCTCTTTAGCAACTGAAACAACATTCTTATTAAAAACTGTGTGCCAGCTCCTATTACAATTTGGCTTGCTGAACATCTCACACCTCTTGATTCATATAAATATTTCGCCATCTCTTCACGTAAACTCAATTCACCTTGGGGATGACCAAGAAATAGTAGGTCCTTATTTTCTAGTTGCCATACCTCGTTTGAAATCTTTCGATATACAGAGAACGGAAATGAATTTGCATCTACACCAGTTTGTGTAAAATCATATTTATATTTCTGTTCCCTGTACAATACTTCTTTCACGACTTCTCTTTTTTGCACTGTATGCATCATTTGTTCTATTTCACATACAAAATAGCCTGTGCGTGACATCGATTCAATATATCCCTCTGCAAGAAGCTGTTCATATGCCGATTCCACCGTATTTTTACTCACTTCTAAATGCGCCGCTAACTTTCTTTTTGCTGGGAGCTTCGTCAAAGGAGGAATTTTTCCACTTCTTATTTCTGCTTTTATATATTCGTATAACTGTACATACAGCGGGATTTTTTCCTCCATATTCAAATTTGGTGTTAATTCTAACATGAAATCTGACCCCTTTATAAAATTAATTATTGATACTTTTTATAGTACCAGAAGTTATATATAATTCCTTTTATCATGTAAACTTTGAAAAATCAATCTTAGAAAGGAGCATCATGATGATGAACAATAGCAGACGACTCGGCCTCATTATGATTATTACAGGAGCTACTTTATGGGGATTATCAGGTCCGATGATTCAGTGGCTTTTTCAACATACGAAAATATCATCTATCGATTTTTTAGTCATTCGTCTATTACTTGCTGGGGTCTTTATTTTATGGTTCTTACTTTTAAAAAAACAAAATATATTTCGCATTTGGCAAAGCCCGCGCCATCTTTTACAACTGATCATTTTCTCTATTCTTGGAATGCTTGGCGCCCAGTATGCTTTTATTGAAACAGTGCATATTAGCAACGCAGTTACCGCTACTTTATTCCAGTTTTTAGGGCCAGTTCTCATTACTGTTTATGTTGCACTGCGGCATAAAAAACTTCCTTCCACTATGCAAGTATTAGCAATTGTCGCTGCTCTAACAGGCACATACTTTATCATTACCAATGGATCCGTTCAAAATATTGTTTTATCGAAGGAAGCTATTTTATTCGGTCTCTTAACAGCAATTGGATTTGCCTTTTACACACTTCACCCAGCTTCCCTTATTAAACAATGGGGGACGACTCTTATTATTGGTTGGGGGATGCTAATAGGAGGTATTGCACTATTCATTTATAATCGCTCTTTTGAATGGAAACAACTTTCGCAAACCTTTACGTTACAAACATTTTCTATGCTAATTTTAATTATTATAAGTGGAACACTTTCTTTTCTTCTTTACATTGGCAGTCTAAAATATTTATCAGCAACAGAGACTAGTATTTTATCTAGTATTGAACCGCTTGTGGCAGCTGTTATTTCCATCACTTGGCTAAAAGAATCTTTCGGAGCATACCAATTACTAGGCGGTGTATGTATCGTCATCGCTGTTATTTTCTTAACAATGCCAGAAAAAGAAGCAGAGCCTACATTCACACCGGAACAAATATAGTACAAAATGTCAAAAGAGGTCATACTAAACTTATGACCTCTTTTTTATGAATGAAAAGGAATTGTCCGCTCTTCTAACAAATACAATTACACTAACAACGAAAAATAGGAGTGTGGCAAGATGAAAAAAATTGGAACTGCGCTACTTTTCTCCTGTCTCATCACTGGATGTACCTCAATCGAACAAGATTCCAAAGCACCAAGAAAAGAAATAATAGAGACTTCAAACCCTCAAACAAATGCACCCTCATTTTTTCATTTAAGCGTCTTAAAAGATGTTAACTGGGAAGAAAGTCCTTCCTTTGTTGATGGAAAAACACCGTTACGAGGCATTGAAGGAAAAATTGCAATTGCAGATAGTACTTTCATTGCTGGTGAGAAAAATAAACAGATGTGGTTCTTCCTCGATCCGCAAATACCATCTGGAAAACTATCTATTATTGCTTTAAAACAAGGGTCTACAACACCCACTCCCGTACTCTTCCAAGATGAAATTTCCGAACAAACTTGGACTGCTCCTACTCCCATTCATTCAAATATAAAAGAACTTCCTTTCCTTATGTCACTGCCTTCTCCTGGATTATGGTTATTAAATGTATATATTGGTGAGAAATATTATGAACAAATTGTTATTCATGTAGAAAAAAGTGACAAAGCTTAATCTCTTCCTTACAACAATGTAATTCTCGTGTCATCTACTTCGATAGTTGTATCTCCCTCTCTCTCTTATACTAAAAGTAAGAAATGAAACAATAAACAAGGAGAGATGAGAGATGAAAAAAGTGATGGAAGTTGTAGTGGCAGTAGTAGAAGTTTTCGTAAACGGAAAACAAGTTGCGATGGAGTTGAACAAATAATGAAACAAAAAAAATTCATTACGAATCGTATAAGACAATAAAAGGAGATAAGGCTTCATCACTGTTTTGATCCCTTATCTCCTCAGAGAAACAGTACCTTTTCTAAAAAAAGGTACTGTTTCTTACTATTTCAAATAACTTGGTATCTTTTTTATTTGTGCTACACCTGATTCGATTGCTGCCTTCGCTACTGCAGCAGCCACACTTGGTACAACTCTTTTATCTAGCGGATTTGGAATTACATAGTTCTCATTCCGTTCCTCATCAGTAATGATGTTTGCAATTCCATATGCTGCAGCTAACTTCATTTCTTCTGTAACATCTGTCGCACGTACATCTAGTGCACCGCGAAATATTCCAGGGAACGCTAACACATTATTTACCTGGTTTGGAAAATCAGAACGTCCTGTTCCAACAACCGCTGCCCCGGCCTCTAGTGCATCTTCTGGGAATATTTCTGGAATTGGATTCGCCATTGCAAACACAATCGGTTTTTCATTCATAGTCTGCACAAGTTCTTTTGTTAATACGTTAGGAGCAGATACACCGATAAAAATGTCTGCACCGTCAATCGCTTCTTTTAATGTTCCACATACAAATTCACGATTTGTTTCTTTCGCAATCTCGATTTGTGCCGGATTCATCCATGATTCGCCTTCACAAACAATCCCTTCTAAACTTACTAGTGTAATATGCTGTGCGCCTGCATTTAATAACAATTTACCAATTGCAATCCCTGCAGAACCGGCACCATTAATGACAATCTTCACTTCATCTATCTGTTTGTTTACAACTTTTAAAGCATTAATAACTGCAGCTAAAACAACAATTGCTGTTCCGTGCTGATCATCATGGAACACTGGAATATTTATTTCTTCTTTTAAGCGCTTTTCAATTTCAAAACAGCGCGGCGCGGCAATATCTTCTAAATTAATACCAGCAAATGTAGGTTCTAAATTTTTAACAATGGTTACGATTTCATCTACATCAGTCGTTCCAAGACAAAGCGGAAATGCATCTACATTCGCAAACTTTTTAAATAAAATACTTTTCCCTTCCATAACAGGCATAGCTGCTTTTGGTCCAATATCACCTAATCCGAGTACTGCTGTTCCATCCGAAACAACTGCAACCATATTACCGCGCGCTGTATAATCATAAGCTGTTTCTTCATCTGCAGCGATTGCTTTACAAGACTCAGCCACTCCTGGTGTATATGTCAAACTTAAATCATCTGCTGAATTTACTTCTACTTTACTTGTAATTTCAATTTTCCCTACCAATTCTTTATGAAGTAATAATGAACGCTCTTTAATTTGACTTTCTAACATAGTTACAATCTCCCTTTAATTTGACAAGCTAGCTACATCTTTATATAGCTAGCTTGTCTGATAGTAAGTAATTTAAGAAAACATTTTTAACAAAATCGTTGCTGTTACGACCATTGCAGCTCCGCCCAAACGCGTAGAAATTTGCGCAAATGGCATCAATTCCATACGATTTGAAGCTGATAAAATCGCAACGTCTCCAGTTCCACCTAATCCACTATGGCATCCTGTTACAATCGCAGATTCAACTGGGTACATTTTCATTACTTTCCCAACAAGAAAGCCAGTCGCTATCATTGTAAGTACTACTGACGCGCATACAACAACATATCCAACTGAAAGAACAGCTGCTACGTCTTTTAATGGAATGTATAACAATCCTAAACCAACCATTAATGGCCAGGTTAAGTTTTTCGAAATAAATTTATATAAATGATATGCTCCTTGCTCCATTTTTGCCGGCATTAGTTTAAAGTACTTCACAATCGCTGCAGAGAAGATCATAATGATTGCCCCTGGAATACCAATAAATTTAGAAGCAAATCCGCCAAAGATAAAGAATGTACATGCGATTAATAAACCTGCTCCCATTAATGAGAAATCAATTGGTTTTTCTGTATTTTGTTCTTTTAATAACTCTGCTTGATTATCTGTTTTTACTAATACACCATTACCACTAAGCTCGGGTCTTTTTTCACCTAGACGTTTCATATATCCTGCACTTACAATCGCAAACATATTTCCAATAATAGCTGCTGGAATTAGCTGTGATACAAATGTCGCAGAAGATTCATTTAAAATATCACTGTAGGCTAAAGAAAGTGGTAAAATCCCTTCTCCGATACCACCGCTCACAATCGGTACAATGATAAAGAAGAACGTTCGCTTCATTTCAAATCCAAATAATGATCCAACTAATAATCCAACTACAATAGAAGCGATTGTTCCTACAACTAATGGAATAAACATACGAACAAACCCTTGTACTAACACTTTACGGTTCATTCCTAAAACACTTCCGACTACTAAACAAGAAATATATAAATATAAAAAGTTCGACTTTTTCATTAATGTAGTAGCAGCTTCCATTGAAGCTGGATTCATCCAATTAAAAAATACAAGTAATGATGGAATAAATAATGAGAGAATTGCTGGTCCACCAATATTTTTTAAAATCGGGATCCGCATTCCAATATCACCTAAGAAAATCCCCATAATCATAATGACTGCAAATCCACCAATCATATCAGCAGGTAATTTGTTATATACAGATGCTCCATAAATAATAGCTGCTAATACGATATATAACGGTAAAGGTATAACACCAATTTTAATATTCATAATTTTCTGTACAAAAGTTTTTTGTTCCATCTCTGTTGTTTTCACGGATGATACCGCTTCCACTTCTTTTTGAATCCCCATATAGGCACCCCCTTATATTCTTATTCACAATATTAAAACGCTTTCAATAATAAAAATAGTTTTTGTAAGTTTTGTAACTAATTTTGTAATTAAAAAAAGTATAAGCGGCTTACATAAGCCGCTTATACATAAAAACGTATTTTACTTTCATCGATACATCGTAATTTACTTACCGGTCTCCCCACATGTTGATAGACCATTTCATTTTCTAAAACTCCTATTTCAGTTAAAAACATGACGTACTTTCGAATAGAAACCCTTGAAATTCCAACTAATTGCGCCATTTCATCTGTTGTAAACACTTGTCCATGAAGTAATTCTATTTGCTTCCAAATTAACTGTAATGTTTGCTTTGTTAGCCCTTTTGGCAGTTCCTTATTTGCATGAATTTCTACTTTTTCTTTTTGTAAAATCAATGTATCTAATTCAGATTGACTAATATTTTGTTGTTCTTTCATGAACATAAATTTCTCACGATATGCCGTTAATGCTTCCTTAAACCGTTCAAATGTAAACGGTTTAATTAAATAATCAACAACTCCATATTGCAGCGCTTTTTTTATACTCCCCATATCATGCACAGCTGAAATCATCATAACATCAATTTCTTTTTTCTGATTCCGAATGTGCATTAACAATTCAAATCCTGTATCACCAGGCATAAAAATATCCAGCAAGATAAAATCTATATGTACTTTCTCTAGTATATCTACTGCTTCTTTCACAGAATTAACTGCCTGGACAAGTTCAAATCCTCCTACCTGCTCCAAATAATGCTTATTTAACATCGCTACCATCGGATCATCTTCTACAATCAAAACTTTGATCATGTTCCTATCTCATCCCTACTTTTGTATGGTATTTCAATGGTTATGGTCGTTCCCTTCCCTAATAATGACTCGACCTGCATGTTTCCATTTATTCGCTTTAAACTATCCTTTACAAGATACAAGCCATACCCTCGATTCTCTCCTTTTGTGGAATACCCTTTGATAAATACTTTGTCAATTTCTTCTTGCTGAATTCCAACTCCTGTATCTTTAACTGTGATAATCAACGTATCCTGATATTGAATAGAAATATCTACTCGTTTATATTCACAATTCACTACCGCATCTAATGCATTGTCGATTAAATTTCCTACAATTGTAATGAGTTCATGAATAATATGTTCATCATATGGCTCTGGTAAGTAAGAATTTTCGCTTACAATAAGTTGTATATTCTTTTCCCTTGCGTAACTAAGTTTACCAAGCATAAATCCTGCAAATACAGGATTTTTTATTTTTCGCATCACACCACCAATTTCATATTGATGCTCCGAGACCATGTTACTAATGTAGGTCTCTAATTGTTCATAATGCTTCATATGTGTAAGCCCTAATACAACATGCATCTTATTCATAAACTCATGAGATTGCGCCCGAAGCGCTTCTGCATAAAGTCGAATATCCATTAATTGTTCTGCTAATTGCCTAATCTCTGTTTTATCACGAAATGTTGCAATCGCACCAACAATTTCTCCTTTAACATATAAAGGAACTCTGTTTGTAACAATGGTAATTCCATAAAGATTTTGTTCCTCATACAATTGTGCTTCCCCCGTTTGTAACACTTCCTTTATACATGAGTTAGGCATATACTTCTCAACATCTTTGCCAATAAAATCTTCTTCGAGACCACTTTTCTTAAATAACCGTTTCGCTTCGTTATTAATTAAAGTAACTCTCGCATTTTTATCAACAGCAATAATTCCTTCTTTAACAGATTGTAACATCGTATTCCGTTCTTCTAAAATTTTTGCGATTTCGCTAGGTTCAAGATTAAATAAAATTTTCTTAATATGTCTAGCTAATAAAATAGCACCTATAATTCCAACTAAGATTCCAACACTGATACCAATATAAATAATGTGTCTACTCTCTTTTACCCTCTCATATACATTATCAGCTGAAATACCGACAGCTACAACTCCCATTTGTTCTCTCGTTTCAGAAAAAATAGGTACAAACACGCGCATAGAGATTCCCAATGTTCCTTCTGCCATCGATACATGTTCTTTCCCTTTCAAAGCTACCCCTTCATCCCCTCCTACAAAATGATGACCGATTTTTTGAGGATCAGGGTGAGATTTTCGAATACCATTCATATCCATGACTACAATAAATTGTACATCTGTATTTTTTAATAATCGGTTTGTATACATTTGAATTTCAGATATATCTTTTCTTCCTGCTAAAGCATCAATGACAAGTGGTGAATTCGCTACAATACGCGCAATTGTTTTTGCTTTTTCAGCTTGGCTTTCTTCAGTCGTGCGTTCGACATTATGACTAATTAAAATATCTGTTACAAGTAAAGAAAGTAAAATAACAGTACACACTAGCAATGTAATCGTTTTCCATAAACTTAACAGCTTTTTTCTTTTCCTCATCCCTTTATTGTCTCCCTTATTTCTTCTTTACTGCATGCGAAATCTATCTTACTTATTCTTTTTTAGAAATACAACAATTTCACAAAATAAGGACATCTACCTTCATTCATTCTCTCACAAAATTTTCTATCCACTTTTTTATTCTTACAATAATGTAATTCTTATGTCATCTACTTCGATAGTTGTATCACATGATCTCTTTTATACTAAAAGTAAGAAATGAAACAACAAACAAGGAGAGATGAGAGATGAAAAAAGTGATGGAAGTTGTAGTGGCAGTAGTAGAAGTTTTCGTAAACGGAAAACAAGTTGCGATGGAGTTGAACAAATAATGAAAAGAGGAACATTCATTATGAATTGTATCATCGCATAAAAAAAGATAAGGCTTCATCGTTGTTTTGATCCCTTATCTCCCTTATAAGAGGAACTCAGCATCTGCTGAATTCCTCTTATTATATTACTCGATATATAAATGTAATTTCAGCCCTAGTTCAATTTGAACGTTGCACATTGGAACGACAAGCTGATTCTTACCGCTTTCCTCTTGGATACATTTGTTTGAGACAATTCTTTTTACATTTTCTACATGGTTAGTAACAGGAATTATGTCGCTCCTTTTCATATACACACTACAGATACATATCGCTAATACAATCAATCAAACATATATACAACTTCCAATTTCGCATCATTCTCTTATCTTCACGGCCCTTTTCACTTCGTTAAATACGAATAAAATGCATCCGCATCTGTTTGAACCATAGGTAAAAAGACAAGTTCATTTCCCTTTTCAGGCTGTTCTTTTTTTATTTTCTCTTTCAACTGTTGGATATTTGAATTTGCACTATCTATACCAAGCTCCTCTGCAATTTGTATGACTTTCTGTTCATTTATTTCTCTTAGCACTTGGTAAATATCTTTACCATATAAATCAATATGCAGTTTTTTGGCTTCCTCCTGAATTTTCTTCTCATATACTTCTTGTGCCAAATCTTCTATATCTCTCCCTTTTTGAGAAACACCTAATTTTTCCGCTGCCTCTTTTACTTTCGTTCCATAAATCTCGGCCGCAATCTCATCTATTTCTTTTCCCTCCGTTGAAACCCCTAGTTTATCTGCTTCATCATTGATTTTAATTGTATTAATTTGCTTTATTAAATCCACAATAGATGCATGATCTATTTTTATTCCTAGATTCACTGCTTCTTGTTTTACTTTTGTTTCATAGATTTCTTCTGAAAGAGTCCCTACATCTTTTCCCTCAGTAGAAATCCCTAGCTGCTTCGCCTCTTGATCAACTTCTGTTTCATGAATTTCTTTTTCTAACGTAATTTGCTCTTTACCATCTGTTTCAATTCCTAGTTTTCTTGCTTTTTCCTCTGTCTGTGCCGCATGCATGTTCCCATCATTAAGTTGTTCTTTACTGCGCTGAGCAAAATCAATTTTTCCTTTTGACATCGTAGAAGAGGATGCCCCTCCCATTACACTTAAGCTCAACATTCCAATAACAAATAATGATGCTATCTTTTTCTTTTCCAAATTTCATCTCCCCTTTATGTTTCTTACTCTTTATTTTTTTTGACGCTTCCTCTTCCATTTTTTCCATATTATCGTGAAAAATATGCTCTATTCGGTTCCTATTAAAATCATCCATGAATATAACGATTTAGCTATTCTTAAATAAAATATAAAGTGATTACTTTTTCTTTCTTTTGTCCTTTTGATTCTGTATAGAATCTATTATGAAAAACATTTCTTAACTTTCCCTTAAAAAAAGACGACCTTGTAAAAACAAGATCGCCTCTAATTTCTTTATACTCTTTGATTTTTTGGTAAAGTTACTTCAAAACAAGAACCTTCATTCATTTTACTCTCTACTTTTATTCTCCCGTAATGTTTCTCTACAATCCAGTTAGCAATTGAAAGCCCTAATCCTGCACCTTCTGATTTCGTTCTTGCTTTATCTCCTTGATAAAAACGATCAAATAACTTTGGAATCTCTTCTTCTTTTATTCCAATTCCATTATCTTTCACCTGAATCATAATGGAATGATTTGTTTGCGTACATGATACTTGAATTGTTCCACCAACATCA
The DNA here is from genome assembly GCF_050768835.1 of Bacillus pfraonensis. Classification (NCBI taxonomy): domain Bacteria; kingdom Bacillati; phylum Bacillota; class Bacilli; order Caryophanales; family Bacillaceae; genus Bacillus; species Bacillus pfraonensis. The sequence goes on from NZ_JAHCDO010000019.1 coordinate 159,881, forward strand.
GTATATTTCATTGCATTGTCTAATAAAATTACAACCATTTGATGAATTCGTTCTCTATCACCAATAAAAGATACTTGAGATTCTATTTCTAGTGTCATCTTTTTCTCTTGATACGCAGCAATTTCCGTATAAGGCTCTACTACTTCTGTTAATAATTCGTCTAATGCAAATTCCTTTTTATCCATTTCAATTTGATTCGAATCCGAACGAGCTAATAGTAATAAATTAGCAACAAGCTTTGATAACCTTCTACACTCCTTTGAAATTGTAGAAATATCCATTACCTTTTCCTCTATCGTGGCGGAAGGAGACTGAAACAATACATCTGTTTTAGATTGAATGACAGCTAGTGGCGTTCTTAACTCATGAGATGCATCGGAAACAAACTGTTGCTGCTTTTCCCAAGAATTTCGAATTGGTACAAGAGCTCTTCCAGCTAAGAAAAATCCCATTCCAATTGCACATAAACTTCCTACACTACACCCCACTATCAGAATTAGTGATAACGTATGCAACATATCTCTTTCTGCAGTTGTATCACGTACAAATTGAACCGTCATTTCTCCAAATTCAGTATTACGCTGAAAAGCCAATGCTCGGAAACTCTTCCCTTTTATTTCAATATCCTGAAATCCCTCCAATTTTTCCGGAAAAAAAGCTAAAGTATTTTCTTCAAAAGTAGGATCAACAAATTTAGGATTCTTATCTATTAGGGCTACTTTTTTTCCATGCCATAACAGTACAGTAATCCTTGGATCTCCAATACGAATATCCTTTACTGATCCTTTTGGGTTAGACTTAGAATGTTTCTTTTCTTTTGCTTTAAACATTTCTAGTGAAGTATCTACTCCACTATAGATACGATTATATGTATAACCATAGATAATACTCCCTAGAACTCCAATTAATATAATAAACACCAATGAATTTAATATTGTAAGGCGAATGCGTGTTTTTTGAAACATACTTCTCCTCTTCATAGCTCTTTTAACATATATCCAATCCCGCGAACGGTTTGAATATCTTTTTGATAACCAAATGGCTCTAATTTTTTTCGTAAATGATGAATATACACTTCAACAATTGCTACCGTTGTATCTGAATCAAAGCCCCAAATACGGTCAAAAATTTGTTCACGCATTAAAATCTTTCTACTATTTTGAACGAGATACTCTAAAAGTTCATATTGCTTTAATGTTAATTTAATCGCTTCCCCATTCACCTGAATATCCTTATCCTTTCCAAACAACTCGATCCCACGGTAAGTAATAGTTTGCTTTGTTGTTAAACTACCACTTCTTCTTAATAAAGCACGAATTCTTGCTTTTAACTCAGGGGCTTGAAATGGTTTTATTAAATAATCATCTCCCCCAAAATCTAAGCCTTTCACACGATCCTCCAAAGAATCTTTAGCAGTCAAAAATAAAACAGGAGTTTCAATCTTCTCATTCCGTATTCTTTGAATTACTTCAAATCCATCCATTTCTGGCATCATGACATCAAGAAGAATTGCATCATAAATATTTTGCAGTGCCAAAAATAAGCCGTCTTCTCCATTCATTGCTGTATCAACTTCAAACTCATCACATAAAATTTGTGTAATTGATTCTAATAAAGGTGCATTATCTTCTACAACTAATAAGCGCATACCACTTTCTCACCTTTCATCCAACATAAAAATCTTTTCTATTCACCTATATTCATTTTCATCATAACAAAAAAAGAGCCTTCGACATACTTGTCCGTCTTGTGTACAAACAATTCGACTTGCTTACTAAACCATACGTAATCATAGCCTTAATAAATTCCACACTTATTCCACTATCTAACGTTCTGCATATAGGATTTATTATGAAATTTATTTCTTAACTTCCCCTTAATAAAAAGCTTTAAAAACAGAAAAATTGTACCCTTACAACACTGTAATCCTTATGTTACCTAATTCGATAGTTACAATACTTGCTGCCCGCTATACTTACAGTAAGAAATGAGACAACAAACAAAGGAGAGATAAGAGATGAAAAAATGATTGAAGTTGTGGTAGCGGTGGTAGAGGTTTTCGTAAATGGGAAACAAGTTGCAATGGAGTTAAATCAATAATGAATCGCGGTAATGATTTTACAAATTATGTAAACTCATAAAAAGAGATAAGTTTTGATCTTTGTTTTGATCCCTTATCTCTTTTTATATTATTCTTTCACCACATATACATTTTGACTTGGTAATTCTAAACAGTTTAACTGACCACCATATACGGCTCCCCCATCGATTCCGATAATTCGATTTCTTCCAAAATACACATTACAATTCTCCTCGTCGCCATGGAGTGTGTTGGTTACTGTATGTCCAAAAACAACAGTTTTTTCACCATTATATCCATGATGAAACTCATTCCGTATCCACATTAACGTGTATGGTTCAGATTCAGCAACTGTTTTTGTTGGTTCTACACCTGCGTGAACAAATATGTAATCTTCTGTTTCGATATAATGATCTAGTTCTTGTATAAACTTTAAATGATTTTCTAATATACCAGACTTTAAAACTGTTTTTTCAAATACCTCTTTATTTACAGCAATATCGCTCTCTGAAAAACCATAGCTATATAACGTTTTATCCCCGCCATTTCTCTTCACCCAATGATTCCATGATCTTTCTTCGTTAGTCGTTAATGCTTTAATCATCATATCTTCATGATTCCCTTTTAAAACAAAAGCACCTTCGTCTTTTAATTGCATCACTTTTTCAAGTACAGCCTTTGCACTTGACCCACGATCCACATAATCCCCCATTAAAATTAACTGATCCTCTTTCGCATTGTATTTTGCCTCTACTAACAGCTTTTCAAACTTCTCTATCTCTCCATGAATATCACTTATCACAAGAATTCGCTTCATCTATTTCCCTTCTTTCTAGAGTGATTTACTCCATATTATAACTAGTTATATCTAAATTTTCAGATTACAATTCCGAAACCTTATTCATAAAATAAATCAGCGGGGTTTTCTTCATCCTCCACTGATTATTAGCCCTCAAATAGCTGGATAAATTTAGTGATGCCTTTTTTACAACGATACAAATGAAATAAAAATAATTTATAAAAATACTAAATTTCACAAAAAAACTTTTTTCCATATTTTTTCTATAATAATATATATAATAGAATTTGATAAATTTACAAAAAGATTAAGAGGCGATATGGGATGAAAAGATATATTAAAATAAAAGGTATTGGTGTATATGTTCCAAAACGAAAAGTAGATTCTTTTGAAATAGATCGTATGTTAGGTGCTCCAGAAGGCTGGACATTAAAAAAAGCTGGGGTAAAAACACGATACTTTGTTGATGATGAAACCTCTTCTTATATGGGAGCTGAAGCTGCAAAAAAAGCTGTAGCAGATGCTAACCTAACATGGAAAGATATAGATTGTATCATCTGCGGAAGTGGCACAATCCAGCAGGCAATCCCTTCTACTGCATCACTTATTCAAGAACAACTTGGACTACAGCATTCTGGTATTCCATGTTTTGATATCAACTCAACATGTTTAAGTTTCGTAACAGCACTTGATACAATTTCTTACGCAATTGAATGCGGGAGATACAAAAACGTTGTTATCATTTCTTCTGAAATTTCTTCTGTAGGATTAAATTGGGGACAAAACGAAAGTAGCATTTTATTCGGTGATGGCGCAGCTGCTGTTGTGGTAACAAAAAGTGATCACACTTCTTCTATTATAGCTTCCCATATGGAAACATATAGCTCTGGTGCCCATCTATCAGAAATTCGTGGCGGTGGAACGATGATTCATCCTAGGGAATATAGCAAAGAACGAAAAGAAGACTTCTTGTTCGATATGAATGGCAGAGCTATTTTCAAATTGTCTTCTAAATATATGTTAGGTTTTATCGAAAAACTACTTATGCATACTGGTTATTCCCTAGATGATATTGATTTAATTGTTCCTCATCAAGCAAGTGGTCCAGCTATGAAACTGATTCGTAAAAAATTAGGGGTCGATGAGGATCGCTTTATGACTATTTTTGAAGACTACGGGAATATGATTTCTGCATCTATTCCAGTCGCTCTTTTCGAAGCAATGAAACAAAAGAAAGTGCAACGCGGAAATAAAGTATTATTACTGGGTACTTCTGCAGGACTTTCTATTGGAGGCATTCTTCTTGAGTACTAAGAAAAAGGTATTAATTACAGGGGCACGCGCACCAGCAGCATTACATTTATGTAGACTGCTCAAGAAAAGTGGCCATACCGTCATTATTGCAGATAGTACTCCTTATCCATTAAGCAAAGTTTCAACGAGCACTGATTATTTTTATGAAATTCCTTCTCCAAAATGGAACACAATTGAAAGTATCGATGCACTGCAATCAATTATCCAAAAACATGATGTCGATTTACTTATCCCTACTTGTGAAGAAGTATTTTATATATCTAGGTATAAAGAGAAATTAAGCCGATTTTGTCATGTATTAGTAGACGAATTTCACAAACTTTCATTACTTCATAATAAGTGGGAGTTTATTCAGTTCGTAACGAAATTAGGTTGGCGAGTTCCTGCAACATATAGAACAAACAACGAGCAATCCATACTGGCAATGATTCAGCGAACATCAACATCCACTCCTTTTGTACTAAAACCTATTTTCTCGCGTTTTTCTGATAAAGTAGCGTTTATTACAAAAGAAGATGTGGTAAAAGGAATTACGATAGATAAACAAAATTATATTATGCAAGAGTTTATAAAAGGAACACAGCATTGCTCCTACAGTATTGTAAAATCAGGGAAAGTGTTAGCACATTCTGTCTACAAAACAGAATTCACAGCAGGTTTAGGCGCTACCATTGCGTTTGAGCATATTAATCTCCCAAAAATTGACGAGTTTGTTGGGCATATCGTAAAGGAGCTCAATTTCTCTGGGCAAATTGCCTTTGATTTTATCCTTACAGAGGACGGAGATGTTATTCCGATTGAATGTAATCCACGTACTACAAGTGGGTTACATTTATTCGATGAGGAAATATTATCAGCTTTTTTTGATACAAAAGTGAACCATATGCTAATTCCTAAACCAAATTCTGAGTGTGCAATTCGATTAGCAATGCTTTTATATGGACCTCCTTACTTAAAAAATAAACAAACACGTAAGCGCTGGCTGAAAGTTCTATGTTCCTATCCAGATATCATTTATGGTCACTCTGATTGGAAACCATTTTTTTATCAGTTTTATAGCATGTATAAATTATGGCGTGAAAGTAATAAACATAAACGGACTATTTTGGAGCAAACAACATATGACATATCATGGGACGGTGAAAATTTATGAAAATGCTAGTAACTGGTGGAACTGGTTTTCTAGGACAAAAACTTGCTTTTCGATTAGCGAATATGGGCTATGAAGTAACAGCAACCGGGAGAAATAAAACAATCGGCAAATTATTAGAACAAAATGGAATTGAATTTGTACATTGTCCTCTTGAAGATAGACATCGTGTTCTACAAGTTTGTAAAGACAAAGATTATATCTTTCATAGTGGAGCCCTTTCTTCTCCTTGGGGCAAATATAAAGATTTTTACAATGCAAATGTGTTAGGAACAAAGCATATTATTGAAGGAAGTCAAAAGTCTGGTATAAAACGCCTTATCCATGTATCAACACCGAGTATTTATTTCTATTATGATGAACGGCAAGATGTAGTAGAAAACGCAAAGCTTCCTGATACATTTGTAAACCATTATGCAAAAACAAAATATATGGCCGAACAAGCTATTGATCAAGCGTTCAATCATGGTTTACCAGTTATCACGATACGCCCACGTGCTTTATTTGGTCCAGGAGATAACGCTATTCTTCCACGCCTTATTAAAGTATGTGAAAAAGGCGCCCTACCAAGAATCGGTACAGAAGATGTACTTGTCGATATTACATATGTCGAGAATGTTGTAGATTCCCTGCTTCTTTGTATGCATTCACCTAAACATACATTAGGCCAAAAATACAATATAACAAATGGGGAACGTGTAAATTTATATGAAGTCATTGAAAATGTAATGAAACGCCTTGGTAAGGAGGTCCAATATAAAAAGATTTCCTACAAAACCGCTTTTACAATTGCTGCGATACTAGAAAGCATTTCAAAAAACATTTTATTCGGAAAAGAACCTATTCTCACAAAATATACTGTTAGTGTACTTTCAAAAAGCCAGACTTTAAGTATTGATAAAGCTCAAAGAGAACTAGGCTATATCCCAAATATTAGCATAGAAGACGGAATCACAAAATTTGTGGAATGGTGGGAAACACAATGAAAATCAAATCTTTAAAGCTATACGATACAGGATATTGTACACATCCTGAAAAAATTGCATATTCCAAAGGCAGTTGGAAACAAATTTCCTTTCCAGCTACAGTAGGATTACTTCAACATCCAAGCTTAGGTTATATTTTGTTTGATACCGGTTATGCCCAGCACTTTATAGAAGCAACAAGAAAATTTCCTTACTCTGTATATGCTAAACTTACTCCTGTTCACTTTACAGAAGAGCAATCTATTAAACAGCAACTACTTCTTGATGGTATTCAACCAGAAGAGATCAAGTATATTATTCTTTCTCATTTTCATGGTGACCATACAGCGGGACTGCCCGACTTTCCAAAAGCAAAAATATTAACCTTTGCAAAAGCTTATGAAGATATTAAAAAGAGAAGTAAGTTTGGTGCCCTATTAAAAGGTTGCTTAAAAGATACATTACCAATTGATTTAGAACAACGGATGACATTTATTGATAAAACTCCATCACTTAGCTTACCTCCTACATATGGAAAGTTTGAAGAGGGATATGATGTATTTGGTGATGGTTCATTACTCGCTGTTGATTTAACGGGGCATGCAATTGGACAATTTGGTTTATTCGTCCATTTACATAGTGATAAAATTATCTTTCTTTGTGCAGATGCAGTGTGGCTCAGTAAAACGTATGAAAACCTTGTCTTTCCAAGTAAGATTGTCAGGCTTTTAACCGGAGATGCAAAATCTTATCGCCACAACATTGAAAAGTTACATCATTTATCGCAAATATCACCGGAAATTGAAATTCTTCCAACCCATTGCGAACGTACATGGAATCAAATTAAAGCAGGGGTGTACTATGAATAAATTCCAAATTCTCCAGCAATATTTGAAAACAAAATATCGCTTACGATTTTCAACTCGTGAGCAATTAGAACAATTTCATAAGCAAAAAATAACAAAGCACCTTTTGTTTGTTATAGATCAGTCACCTTTCTATCGTCAATTATATACACCTTTTTTAAAAGAAATTGAAAACGGGGACTTGGCTTCACTCCCCATCATTAATAAAGAAGTAATGATGGAGAACTTTGATACATTAAATACAGTTTCTATTTCAAAAAAAGAAGCCTTTCATGTAGCATTTGAAGCGGAAAAGACCCGAAATTTTTCTCCAACTATTCGTAATATAACTGTTGGGCTGTCATCAGGAACTAGTGGAAATCGCGGAGTTTTTCTCGTTTCTGAGGAAGAACAAACGATGTGGGCCGGTTCTATTATCGGTAAAGTCCTTCCTTCTAGCATTCTGCATAAACACACTATCGCTTTTTTCCTACGAGCGAACAGCAATTTATATGAAGCGACAAATAATAAGCGAATTTCGTTTCATTTTTTTGATTTACTAGATTCGTTTCATCAACATATCGCTCGACTAAATGAAGTAAATCCATCTATTTTAATTGCACCTCCTTCTATGTTGCGAAAAATCGCTCATTGGCAACAAGAAGAACTTATTATGATTTTTCCCAAAAAAATTATCTCTGTAGCAGAAGTACTTGAAGATATTGATAGGGAGTTTATCAGTACAATTTTCCAACAGACAGTACACCAAGTTTACCAATGCACAGAAGGCTTTCTTGCTACAACATGTAAACATGGTACATTACATATCAATGAAGATCTTGTTCATATTGAAAAAGAATACTTAGATCAAGAAAGAGGGATATTCGTTCCCATTATTACTGATTTCATGAGGAAGACACAGCCTATAATCCGCTACCGTCTCAATGACATATTAATTGAGAAAAAAACAGCGTGCGCCTGCGGTTCTCCCTTCTTAGCCTTAGAACGAATTGATGGTCGATGCGATGATATATTTATCGGGATAAGTGAATTGGATAAAAACGAAATATCTATTTTTCCTGATTTCATTCGAAGAGCAATTATGTTAGCATCTAATGAAATTCAAGAATTTAAAGTGATTCAGCACAGCACAGACAAAATTGAGATTAAACTTAAAGTACTACCGGAACATTTCAAATCATGTAAATCTAGCTTAATACAGGAGCTACATACACTATGGTCTACTAAAAAATGTGTTGTGCCACATTTTTTCTTTTCACATTATGATATTCAATTATACGATAAAAAATTAAAAAGAATAGAAAGCCTTATAAAGCATGGTGAGAGTGTATGACTACGTTACATGATATTCATTCCTTGCACAGCATCGACTGGACTACAAAACGAGATGGAACATATGTAAGAGACAGCTTCCTTCCGCTTTTACAAAATGGTATTACAGCATTTATTGAAAATGTTAACACACAGCTATTTCTATTAGAAATTGATGATCTTATATTGCCAGTTACTGTTAATAATGAGGAGTTTGAAAACTCCTATGTATGTTCCCCCTATACACATTACATATCCTATGCTCTAGAAGAGTTATGGGAATTAAAGAAACCGTGGTTAGAGAAGTTACTAACCTATCCGATTCATCTTATCGGAAGCTGGCTACGACGAACGAATATTAATAAAGTAATTGTAGTAAATAATTGGATGCTGTCAACAAATCTTTATCATTCTATAAATCAACAACAAATCGAACGGATTACGAATTTACTTGTTGAAAGATTTCCAGAGCATACGATTTTATTCCGTTCTTTAAATAGCGAATTATATCCTGAAATTACACAAGCATTATCTACAGTAGGTTACAATAAAATTATGTCTCGTTCCATATACTTATTTGATCCAAAACACTATAAGGAAATGAACCGAAAAGAACGAAAAGACTTATTAAATGATAAAAGATTATTAAAGAAAAGCAATTATGAAGTGATTACGAATGAACGATTAACAAAAGAAGATATTTTAGAGATTTCCGAGTTATACAATCAACTATACATTGAGAAATATTCCGATCATAATCCAATGTTTACACCAGCTTATTTATGGAATGCGCTTCAGCACCATTTATTGGAGATAAAAGTTATTAAAAAAGAGGGAACGATTGATGGTGTCATTGCTTATTTTATTAGAAATGGAGTTATGACCACTCCTATACTCGGCTATGATACAAACTCTGATCAGCAACAAGGCTTATATCGCATTCTTTCCCTTCTTATTACAATGGATTCTATTGAAAAAAATTTAATTTGTCATTGTAGTGCTGGAGCTGGAGAGTTCAAACGAAATCGTGGTGCAAAACAACAGATTGAATACAGCTATATATATCATGCTCATTTGCCACCTAATCAACAAAAAGTATGGAAAGTATTAAGTTGGATATTAAATACATGTATAGAACCGATGGCAAAAAAACATCAATTTTAAACATAAAAAAGAGATAAGATTTCCGCTTATCTCTTTTTTCATAACCTATATTATTCTGTAGCTTGTTCGATAGTTTCATTTGCTCCTGCTACCCTTAACATATTGGCCATTTCTTTAAACCCTCGCTTCTCCGCATGCTCTAGTGGAGTAACACCTTCTCGATCGGCCATATTTACATCTGCCCCATGATCAATAAGCAACTGAACAATTTGTTTATGATTTTCACTGCCATTACCAAGAACAATTGCTTCTAGTAATGCTGTCCAACCAAGGTCATTTCTATAATTCACATCAATATCAGTACGATCCACTAGCTCTTTTACAACTTCCACATGTCCTCTTTCAGCTGCCGGAATGAGTGCTGTTCCACCGCGATGATTTATTTCTCTAATATTCGTTCCTGCATCGATTGTTAGCTTCACAATATCAACATAACCCTCTTTGCTCGCATAAAGGAATGGATTTTCTTTATTTTTATCTTGTAATTCAATATCTGCACCTGCGTCAATCAATGCTTTTACTGTCTCAACGTGATTATGATACGTTGCTGCCATTACAGGTGTTTCTCCTTTATCCCCTGATACATTTATATTTGCTCCATCTTTTATTAATTTCATAGCTGTTTCTGTATCACCTATTGTCGCAGAAAGTAATAATTGCTTATCCATTAAATTCATACTTTTTTTCTCTTTGTTCTCTTCTTCCTCTTTATGTGTCTTCTCTTGTTTGTTTTCATTTTTCACTTGAACCGGCTTAGATTCAATCTCTTCTTGCTTCTCACAAGCCACTATCATAATGAAAAGCCCTACTAACACAAATAATAAAAACTTTTGTTTCCTCACAACTTACAGCTCCTATGAAAGATAATGTTTTTTTAACCATCCCTTCATCACATGTAACAACTCTTCTTCAATACATTTATCCATAAGCCCCTTATATTCCTTCATTAATCGAATCATTGTATGCTTATGTTCATAATTTCTTAAAATATGGTTCATGTTCGGAATGATATGCCATTCTGCTTCGCCATTCACATATGAAGCAATCAGTTTAGCATGCTCAGGCGGCACTTGTATATCCCTATCTCCCGTAATTGCTAAAACAGGACATGATACTTGCTCTAAATATGTAACTACATTATATTGTAACTGTTCTCTTAACCATTTTGCATTCACTTTTGTCCCTTTTATCCATATAACAGCTTGTGTTGAATCTTGGATTTTTTGCGTAAGTACTTCATTCTGCTTTTTCATACGCTGTGGAATCTTCAACATTTTAGATAACCAACCAATGAATCCTGATTTATTTTCTAACTCGTTAACAACTTTATCTATTTGTCTTTCCAAGAGTAATTTAGATGGTTCTGCTGCACCAGCAAGTAATACTAATCCCGCAACTGATTCTCTCACGTAGACAGCTGGTGCAAGTAAAGCTCCTTCACTATGCCCAGCAATAATAACACGTTTTGGGTCTATTTGTGGGTGATCCTTTAAAAACCTAATCCATAAAACCGCATCATCAATAAAGTCTGTCACCCCTGATTTATAATAATTCCCCTTACTTTTATGCGTACCACGTTTATCATAGCGAAGTACTGCAAAACCTAAAGAGGTAAAATAATCCGCTAATTCTTTATATAAGTTTAACTGTAAACAACTTGTATTTCCATCCCGATTTCCTTTTCCAGTACCACCAATTATTACAATAGCTGGATACGATTCAGAATAATATGTAGGGAGTGTTAAAGTTCCTTGAAGTGTATACGCACATTCCATCGTCACAAACAGTTCTTTCCCCATGCTTATTCTCCCCTCACTGTTTTTCAGGAATAATATATAGTTCAAATCGGTCTTCTTTCCTATCCTATGCCTATATTATCAAAAATGAGAACAAGTATATAATGTAAACAGCTGTTAAAAATGATTAAACAACTGTTTACATTATATATGAAGAACTATTACTAATAAAAAAAGATGTGTAGCAATTTCTACACATCTTTTTTTATTCACATCCAGTAATTAACAAATCATCTTCTAACTTAAGTAACAATGTATCCGCATTAATTTCCTGACCAACCTCTATATTTACAGATCGTATATGACCACTAATTCCCACTGCTACTTTCTCCAGTGTTCCGTCGTTTTTTCGAATCGCCATCAATTTTTCCCATTCATATACGTAAGAGGATTCATCAACGAAAATCTCTTCTACTCTCCCATTATATGAACTATAAATCTCTTCAAACATCGCTTTCATTCAAAATCTACTCCCTACTTCACGCTTCTCTATTTTCTCATCTATTCTACCACTCCTGTAATAAACACATTATGTTTTTAAAAATTCAAAATAAAACTCATGAACAAAATGAGCAAAATGACAATTATGCGTTTAATAACGTTATTTCTCTAATTATTTACCATCCATATTTCATCCTTTATGATAAACAAAAAAGTTTTTTCTGAATTTTCAACATAATTTGAAAGCGTAATCATTTTTTGAGGGGGAGATTGCATGTTAGCGATACTCGGATTTGCAATGGTTTTTGTCTTTATGTTTTTAATTATGACAAAACGTATGTCAGCGTTAGTTGCATTAATATTAATTCCTATAATATTTGCATTAATTGGGGGATTTTATGCAAATGTAGGACCAATGATGTTAGATGGAATTAAGAAATTAGCACCAACTGGTATTATGCTTATGTTCGCCATTTTATATTTCGGAATTATGATTGATAGTGGCTTATTTGATCCAGTCATTAGTAAAATCTTGAAATTTGTAAAAGGCGATCCTTTAAAAATTGTTGTCGGTACAGCAATTCTAACGATTATCGTTTCTTTGGATGGTGACGGCACAACAACATATATGATTACAGTTTCTGCCATGTATCCACTTTATAAACGCCTTGGAATGAACCCACTTATATTAGCTGGGGTTGTTATGTTAGGAGCAGGAGTGACAAACCTTACACCTTGGGGAGGACCAACCGCTCGAGTTATGAGTGCACTTGGACTTGATGCATCCGAACTCTTCACACCTCTTATTCCAGGAATGATTGCTGGTGCAATTTGGGTTGTTTTTGTTGCCTACTATCTCGGAAAAAAAGAAAGAAAACGTTTAGGAATTATGGATGTACAATATTTAAAGAAAATGCAAACAATCGATGAGCAAGCTGCAACAGTCGAAGCTGTATCATATAAACGTCCTAAACTACTCTGGATTAACTTTTTACTAACAGTTGCCTTACTCGTTTGTCTCATACTAGAAGTTATGCCGTTACCAGTTTTATTTACAGTCGCTTTTGCTATTGCCGTGATGATCAACTATCCAAACTTAGAACAACAGAAAGAACGTATTGCTTCTCACGCTGGAAATGTATTAGCAGTTGTTTCTCTCGTATTCGCTGCTGGAGTTTTCACAGGTATTCTATCTGGAACAAAAATGGTAGATGCGATGGCTCAAAGTGTAGTTACCCTCATACCAGATGCACTTGGACCACAACTTCCAATTATTACAGCTCTTCTAAGTATGCCGTTCACATTTTTCATGTCCAATGATGCGTTTTACTTCGGTGTACTACCTATTTTGACAAAAGCCGCTGCTGCTTACGGAGTTAGCGCCGCTGAAATGGGACGTGCTTCGTTACTCGGACAGCCTGTTCACTTACTAAGTCCACTCGTCGCTTCCACTTATTTATTAGTCGGAATGGCAAAAGTTGATTTTGGTGAACATCAACGTTTTACATTACTATGGGCAGTTGGAACAACACTGGTCATGTTACTTGTTGGTATTATTACTGGCATTATTCCGATATAATCCGTAACGAAACTTCTTTGAAAGGAGTTTCGTTTTTTCAGTCAATACAAATAAGAAAGAAGGCTACAATATGCTATTATTCAATCTTTTATTATTAATATTCGCAAGCCTGGGTGGTTACCTACTTTCTTTAACGGGTTTGTCAATTGGTTGGTTACTTGGTTCCCTAAGTATTACAGGTCTCCTTGCTTACTTCAAACCAGTCTGGATGCAAACATTAGAAGAGCAACCACTCCAAGAAAAAATCCTTCTTTCCTTTCAACATATTGGTCAATGTATCATTGGTATTGAATTAGGACAAAAATTAACAACTGATATTCTTGTTACGTTTCAACAATACTGGCTAATCATTATGATGATGATTATTGGCTCCATTGCTCTTGCATTATGTTCTGGTTTGATTGTATGGCGTTTCGGGAAAGTAGATTTATTTACGAGCCTATTTAGCGCCACTCCTGGCGGGTTATCTGTTATGCCTACACTCGCCTCAGAAATAGGTGCGAATACCGCAATAGTTAGTATTGTTCAAACAATTCGCGTCTTTTTGGTGCTTGGTACAATTCCGCTTCTTTCTGTCTATTGGATTCCCCATAATCCAATTGTATCTCACCTAAAAAACGCCCCTACCAGCTCTCCATTTTGGACAATCTTTTTAATTTTTATCGCTTGGATTGGTTATCGAATCGGAAAAGTTTTAAAACTTCCTTCCCCTTGGCTTGTCGGAAGCATGATAAGCGTTGCACTCATACAAGCTTTATCTGCACACTATGTTAGTAATAGTCCGACAGCCTGGTGGCCACAATGGACTATGGTTTTAGCTCAAATTTTCATTGCAACTAGCATTGGATGTCGTTTTAATAAAGAAATGTTTATTGGTGTAAAACAAACAATCATAATAGGGTTATTTAGTTCTATTGGCCTGATTGGAATCTCTATATTGTGTGCATTCTTTGTTTCTTCCGTCACAAATATTCCACTAGTTACTTCTATACTAGCTCTTGCACCTGGCGGAATCGCAGAAATGACAACAACCGCTATCATTTTACAAACAGATGCTACATTTGTAGTCACAGTTCAAGTAATACGCGTTCTTACCATTCTTGGATTGCTTCCTATTTTCTTTAAATTCCTTTATGGATATTTGCATGGTAAAAAATCTAATGTTCATAAAACAGGATAACAACTTCTTCGAACAAAAAAGTAGAGGCTCTAAGAACCTCTACTTTTTTCTACCTCATAATTATGAAGAAACTAGGAAATATCTTCGCTCTGGTCTTCCCACATTCCCATATATAAGTTCCGCATAAATCCTCTTTTCAGAAATCAAATATTCTAAATAACGCCTTGCTGTTGATCGACTTATCCCTGCTTCTAAGCCCAACATCTCTGCTGTAATTCCTTCTTTTCCTACTTTAGAAACGTATTTTTTTATTTTTGATAATGTTAAAGGATCAATACCTTTTGGAGCATATCTGCTTTGATTATTTTCCAATCGTTCCTTAAACCACAAACTTTCAATTTCTTCTGATGATAACTGTTGACTTTGCTGTAATTGTTGTATCTTCTTTCGGTAGTTTTCTAAACCTCTTTTAAATCGATCAAACATAAGCGGCTTTACAATATAATCCGTTACCCCACCTCGCAATGCATGGCGGACAACTTCGACTTCTGATGCCGCTGTAATCATAATTATATCTGTATCGTGTAGGTTACGCCGAATATATGTCACAAGTTCCGTTCCTTGCATATCAGGTAAATACACATCCAATAAAACAAGTTGTGGTGAGACAAGGTCTAACCACTCTTTCGCTTGCTCTCCTGTTGTTGCAGTTCCAATTACCTTGAATCCTCCTACCTTTTCAGTAAACCGACGATGAATCTCTGCAATGCGAATATCATCTTCTACAATTAGTACTTCAATCCCTTCGTTCATTACAATTCGCCTCTTTCCTTTGGCAACGCAACTATAAACAGTGCACCACCTAAATCCCCTTTTTCTAGCGCGATACTCCCTTTTAAATCTTCAACTAACTCTTTTACCTTTGCTAATCCGTAACCTCGCTTTTCTCCTTCTTTTGTCGAAAACCCTTTGTCAAATATATATGTAATTACCTCATCATCAATCCCACGACCCGAATCTTCAACTTCAATAACAAATTCCCCTCCCATATCTGTTACAAACATTCTAACTTGCTTTTCATGCTCCTCCTTATATTCAACTGCTTCAAACGCATTGGTGATTAAATTTCCTAACATAGAGACAATGTGATTACTATCAATATGCGAACCTAAACTTTGTAAACTACTCTCACGGTCCAAAATAAAATCAATTTTCAATTCTCTAGCACGATTATAAAATCCTATTAAAATTCCACCTAACCACGGATTGTGTATACGTTTCATAATAAATTGAACAAACTCTTGATATACAGCGGTCTCTTTGTGAATAAGCTCTAACGCTTCATCATATGACTCTAATTGGATCAGCCCTGAAAGCGTATACAAAAGATTGTTATACTCATGTGTCTGCGCCCGAAGCGCCTCTGTATAACGTTTCGCTTGAGATAGTTCTTCTGTTAACTGATCCATCTCTGACTTTAAGCGAAAACTAGAAACAACTCCAATTACCTCATTGTTCACTTTAATAGGTAATCGATTTACAATAACCGCTTGTCCCCTTATATCTAAATAGCGATCAAATTGCTCTTCTCCAGTTCGAAGCACTTCTAGTATCGAAGAGTTCGGAAGAATTTTCAAAATAGAATCCCCAATGATCTTCTGCTGTTTTTCAAGAGAAAGAATTTCATATGCCGCTTGATTGACTA
Source organism: Bacillus pfraonensis (assembly GCF_050768835.1). Lineage (NCBI taxonomy): Bacteria > Bacillati > Bacillota > Bacilli > Caryophanales > Bacillaceae > Bacillus > Bacillus pfraonensis. The sequence continues at coordinate 176,171 of NZ_JAHCDO010000019.1, forward strand.
AACGAATGCAACCTTCTTTATCTATCACCATAATTCCTTCCCTTACAGATTGAATGACAGCACTATGCTCTTCATATAAAGAGGAAATCTCTTCTGGTTCAAAGCCAAACATTAATTTTTTTATACTACGTGCTAAATATATAGAACCCAATATCCCAATTACCAATCCAACAAGAGCAATCCAAAATACTCTCTTACCATAAGCTTCTGCCACCTCATGAATATCCTCCATAGAAAAACCAACAGATACAACCCCGATAATACGATTAGTCTGATCACGAATTGGCACTTTCCCGCGTAAAGAAGGCCCTAATGTCCCGGTTGCCTGAGAAATATATGATTTTCCATCCGTTAAAACCCCTTCGTTATCCCCACCAACCATTTCTTTTCCGATTTTCTCACGTAAAGGATGTGCATAACGAATTCCATCTTTATTTCCCACTACGATAAAATCAGCATCTGTTTCTATCCGTATTTTCTCAACAATTGGTTGAATCATAGCAGATGGGTCTTCCTTCTGAAATGCTTCTTGAATTTCAGGTATGGCAGCGACTGTCTTCGCAACGTGTAATGCTCTTTTGCCAATTTGCTCTTCCACCGTTTTAGATACAATATAATAAAAAAGAAAACTCGTTAAAACAATAACAAAGAAAATAAGTATACCAATCGTTAATGTAATTCTTGGCTGTAATTTTAATTTTAATTTTTTTAACTTCAAAATGATTCCCCTAACTTTCATTGCATATTACTTTGTGAAGCATAGGTGAAGAAAGTATTTCCTTCCTATGAAATACATACTTCCAGCAGCTTATAATATGTTAGGAAATTTCCTTAAAAGAAGTTGTACAAAATCTACATACTCACTTTCCTCATCACTGCTATTTTCCTGATTCATCCAATAATACCCATCTACCAAATCAAACATTTCAATAGCAGTTATTTCCTGACAGTTAGCATCTTGTAATACCCTTTTCATCGACTGTAAATCAGCATCCCAATTAAAATCTAATACAAACGCATGTAACAATTCAGGAGTATTTAATTGAGTAAAATAAGCTTCTGCTTCAACTTCCTCTCCATATAAACAACCATCGATAATCTCCTGTTCACTTTCTGTTAATCTCAGTCGAACCGCTCCTTTTGTTTCTAATAATAAATCTGCTATTTCAGGATTATGTCTTGCTGCAAACCAAGTTGTTTTCTTTATCCCTGCTGGATGATTCAGTTCTACTCCATTTTTTATTAAGCACTGCACAGCCTGTTTATTACTAAATTTAATTGCTTTCGAAAATACTGACTCATGTAAACGGTCTTTTATCGTTGTCTTTGCCCCAACAGCTAGTAATCTTTCAAACATTTCAATAGGAGCTTTTTTGACAATTACATAATGCAACGGTGTCCTTCCAAACTGATCTTGTTCATTTATATTAGCTCTCGGAATGGCCTCTATGAATTGATCGAGATTTTTGTTTTTAATTGCTTCAAACAATATGTTCAATACATTCACCACTTTCGTACTACGATATTTTTACAAAAAACAACAAGAATTACAGGACTACTTCCCTATAAGACAGGCTCTCTTAAATAAAGCATTACATTATTGATTTCAATACATTCTCAAAAGAAATTTACCTATTGTCTTTTTTAAATGATGTATCCATTATAACTAAATATACTAAATTTTGTTTATTATTTAAAAACCGTTAAGTAAAATAAACATATATGTCTATAAGAAAGTAGGGTAAAAAAATGGAGTCAAAGGAGCTTTTATTAAAAGAAATTGCAATGATTGAACAATGGGAGAAGGAACAGGAGGATCTTTGGTTCTTTGAAAAGTGGGGGAAAATTCCGTTTGCTATTCTTGATAAGCTCACGCCAAAGTTTATTCATAAAAAAATTAATCTTTTACTAGATGAGCTTATTCAATATCTCAATTCTGGAAGTAAATATTTAATTCATCCACAAACAACAATAGAGAAATTTGAAAATGCTGCTTCCTTAACAGATGTTCAAAAATTCCCTTTAAGTGAGATGGATTCAATTGTTGATAAAATCATTGAAAATAGAAAATCTGTCGCAACTGCCCAAGGAGCGACAACTGGATTTGGTGGTATTTTCACCCTCGCAATTGATATTCCAGCTGTTTTAAGTATGTCACTAAATGTTTTACAAGAGATTTCCATTTGCTACGGTTATAATCCTGAAGATATGCAAGAGAGGTTATTTATCGTAAAATGCTTACAATTTTCCTCATCTGATATTGTAGGAAAACAAACAATTCTTCATGAATTAAAACATTTTGACTCTCGCGCCAATCACGATGACAGTATGTCACAAGTTAAATCATGGCGAGAAGTGTTTACTGTGTATCGTGACAATTACGGCTGGAAAAAACTTTTTCAGATGATTCCTGTTGCCGGAATGATTTTCGGTGCTTATTTAAATCGAAAAACAATTGAGGAAATTGCTGAAGTAGGTAAGATGCTTTATAAGAAAAGAAGGGTGTTAGATAGATTAGAAGAAATGAAATACAATTCTAAATAGCATGTCAAAAGGCCCCTACTGTAAGGGGCCTTCTTTCATTACTTTTCACTTTGCTCTTTTTCTTCCACTACTTGCACAACAGGTTTCTCACTCACTGCTTGCTGCACTGCACCTTTCCCAGCAAATCCTTCTAATAGTTCTTTCAAGTCGATGCCAGAAGAGGCTTTCAATGTCTCCTGCATCGTTGCCATTAGATCAGTCGCATACCCTGCCACTTTACCAGCGCCGCTGTTTTTTCCACCGCCGCCTGTATCAACAACAGTAATTTTATCAATGTTGCTAAGTGGACTTGCAACTTCTTTTGCGTAGCTTGGAAGCATTTTAAGAACCATATCCATAATTGCCGCTTGCCCATATAATTCGAATGCTTCCGCAATTTTTTGCTTCGCTTCTGCTTCTGCTAAACCTTTTAACCTAATAACATCCGCTTCTGCTGTACCTTGTGCTTTTTGAACTTCCGCTTTTGCTTCCCCTTGTGCCTTTTCAATTTCAGCTTTTGCTAAACCTTCTACACGTACTTCTTCTGCACGTGCCCTTGCTTCTGCTTCAATCTTATATTGATCTGCATCTGCTTTTTTCATTTGTTTTACTTTTTCCGCTTCCGCTGATTGTTCAACTGCATAACGATCTGCATCTGCTTTTTTCTTTACTTCCGCATCATATTGTTTTTCACGGCGCGCAATTTCTTTTTCTTCTAATTCAATTTGTTTTTCACGCTCAATGATTTTAACTCGCATTTGCTCTTCTGTAACACCTTGTTGCGCTTTCGCTTGTTGTAATTCATAAGAAAGATCCGCATCTGCACGTGCTTGCTCTTGCTCTCTCTTATATGATTGTACCTTTAATTCTTTATGCTTTTCAGCTTCAGCAATTTGCGCATCACGTTGATACTCAGCTTCTTTCGCTTCTTTTTCCGCGCGAGCTTTTTCAATACGTGCTTCTTTTTCACGCTCTGCATTTGCTATTTGTGCATCACGTTTTACAGTTGCAATTTGCGGCTGACCAAGCGCATCTAAATAACCATTTTTATCCATAATCTCTTTGATCGTAAACGAAACAATTCGAAGACCCATTTTCTTTAAATCTGTTGAAGCGACTTCATGTACCTTTTGGGCGAATTGCTCTCTATTACTATAAGCATCCTCCACTGTCATCGAAGACAAGATAGCACGTAAATGACCTTCTAATACCTCTTTCGCTTCCACTTTTAACTCTTCTGTTTCTTTTCCTAAATATTGTTCAGCTGCTGTCGATACTTCTTCAATTGTTGAACCTACTTTAATAATGGAAACACCGTTTACCGTAACTGGTACCCCTTGCTTCGTATACGTATCACGTGTTCCAACTTCTAGTTTATAGTTTAATAAACTAAGAGGTTCTGCTCGTTGCATAATCGGTACTACAAAAGTACCTCCGCCACGAATAATTTTAATTTTCTTTCCATCATCTGTTGTAACAACGTTCTTTCCGCTTCCAAGCCAGTTCCCGGTAACAATCAATGCTTCATCTGGGCCAACTGTACGGTATTTTGTAATAAACACCAAAATAAGTAAAAGTAAAATTGCTAGTAGCACGCCACCGATAATTAATGGAATCATTCAAATTCCCCCTTATAACTTTGGTTTTTTTAAAGAATAAGCGATGTTTTGTACAAGCAAAACACCATCTTGAACTCCCTCAATCATAACTTGTGTTCCTTGCGTAATATCTGTCTTTCCAACTGTCTTAGCTGGTATCGCATTGCTTCCAAATTGTGAAGAGACTAATACTTCTCCAAATCCTTCTTTCGGAATAGTGATAATCACTTCTCCTTTGCAGCCAACAAATTCATCCATACGCTGCACTGTATTTTGTTCAGCTTCTGCAATTGGTTTTAAAATCAATATCTTCATTAGAAAAACACCAATAAAGGATATGCCAAAAGAAAGACTAAAAATAATAATACTATTCAAAGAAAATAAATACTCTCCTATATAACTAAACCCACAAAGCATTGCAAGGAAACTGAGCAGCAGCGTTACAATGGATGTAGATCCACCTCCGAAGCTAAATATGGATTCGAATATATCTCCAAAAAAGATATAAATAACGGTAAGTACAGTAGCAATAATAAATCCATATAAATAAATTGTTTCAAGCGGATAACCAAATAATGTCATGCCTTATCCCCCTCTCATTATTGCTTCTCTCTTTGTTATATGTATGCCTCACCTCTTTCAAGGATTATTTTTTCATAATTTTCAGTTATTTAATATTTAAAGAAAAACCTGTATAACAGGCTGCTTAAAAAAGAACAGGAAGAGCCTATTGTGACAGGCTCCTCCTAGAAAATAACCGATGTATTATATATTTATATAATATACTATTTTACATAAAAAGTAAAGTTGTATATACATTAGAAATGGATTTATTTTACTAATAATGAATATGCCCCATTTTTATTATCAAATTTATATACATATAAATAATACTTTCCTGGTCTTGCTTGATATTGTTCCTTTATAACATTTCCATCAGCTTGACCATAAGCGACATAATTTTGCATATCTTCTTCATGATGAAGCACCCATGTCATCCCAATTTGTTGTTCATTTATAACAGCAATGTCCACTTCTTTTGGTGATGTGATCTCGAACGTATAAACATCCGTTTGATTTAGAGTGTTCAAACTTCCTTTTATAAGCGTATTAAAAGGAAGTATCTTAGTTTCTTCAGAGCCTGCATTTGTTTGTGTATCCTGTTTTACTGTGACTATTGTTTGTTCTTTTATTTCTTTTCCTTTACTATCTTTCACTGTTAATGTCACAGTATATTTTCCTTCTTTCCCATATACATGAGTAGGATTTATTTCTGTACTTGTTTTACCATCTCCAAAATCCCAAAGATACGAATTTATTTTTCCATCTGTACTTTCTGTACCATCACTATGAAACTGAATTTTTTCATTTACTTTTCCCTGATAGGGCCCATTTATATTTACTTTAGTTGTTGAAATTTCTTCTTCATCCGTTGCAACACCATGAAATACAATATCATATTCAAACTGATTTGCTGCATTCACACGATGGTTAACAAAATACGCTGTAACTGTTTTATAGCCGCTCCATTCTTTTTGCGATAGCTGTTCTAATACCTGATTCATTTGCTTACTCATCACTTTCCAATCTTCTGATTCATCTTTTGATACCCCACCTATGTACGTGCCTTCTACTGTAAATGTGTTAAAGAATTGAGACTTATGTTTTATAATTTTTGCATCTTTTACATTCGCAACATCTGCAATTTCTTTTTTCACTTCAGTTAACGCCTTCGGTGCGTGTTTTACTAAATAATCATCAGATACTTGTGGTACATTATATTTATCTTGATTATCAATTAAATGCTGCATATATGCTTGATATTCTTGATTTAACTTTAAATCCTTACTTAAAGCTTCACGATATGCATCATAATTTTTCACATCATTTGCACGTATTAAATCTTGAACCTTGTCAAATGTTTCAAATCGATGATTATATAAATACGACTGCAATGCAAAGGAATAGTTATAAAAATCCCATGATCCATACTTTGCAAACAATGTTCGTTCTGCTGAATAACGACTCGCCGTATCAGATGCTATGCCACTAATTATACTCTTACGCGGCACGACATTATTTGTACGTGTAGATCCTGCAAAAAATTCCGCATTCCCTTCTTGGAACCAAGTTAATCGTTCATTTTGATACATGTCTCCCCTTCCAAATAAACCAGGAACCTCATATCTTCCTTGTAAATAATGTGTAAATTCATGACGGAATAACTCTTCTAAACTATAAATACTTTGTTCCGGTGTGCGCTCATATGTAAAGAAAGTACCCTTCTCTTCGATATAGATTCCACCATTGTTTGTTTCATATCCATATAACTGTCTATTTAACTGATATTCATCCGGATTATTATAAATTACTACTGTCAATACATCATCAGCGTTCCCTGATTCTAACGCTTTATCATTTCCAATTACACGATGATATTGTGCTTTTACTTCCTTGGCAGCCCAATATAATCTCTTAATCTTCTCTTCTGTTACTTTGTCTCCTGTTTTAAATACGATAGATCCATCATCAAATTTGTATGTTTTCGGTAGATACCGCTGTTTACCTTCTTCCTGTACTTTCTCTAAATCAACAGTATTTCCACTAGAGTCTTTCCCACCATAATTTGTTGTAATCTGCTCTACTGCTCCAAAATAAGCTTCACTTAAATGAGGATACATATGCATTGCTTGTGTGATAACTTCCAATCCTTTATTTGGATTACTATGAAATTTCCCTAAACGTCCTACATAATAAATACCGTTATTAATTAACCAACTATTTTCAGTTGTTACATTTCGTATGAGTGCGATTCTACTAATCTCATTTATAAAGTTATCAATCTGTCCAAACCACATTGTCGCATTAGGTTCTTTATGCGTATCATACAAATAAGACTGTATGTCATAATCAATTCCTTGCATGAGATCATATACAGCTTGTCCCTTCATACGGTCACTTACATATGTAAAGAAGTTATCGTTATACTGTTTTAAAATATTTGCCGCATACTGCACTGTTTCAGCATCACTAGAAGCATTGCTAATTAATTTACCATATGCAGATATCACTATATCTTGCTCTACTGTACCAAGTTTAAAGTTTGGATTTTTTGCGATTGCCTTTAATGCTGGTAAGCATCTATCCTGAAAACTGCGCTCATTTAAATAACTTAACTCTTTATTATAAAATCCAACATAAAAAGCTGAACGTAATACTTCAACAAATGTTTCAATACCTTTTGTATCTTCTTTTGTGAACGCATTTCCACGACTACCTAATTCATCAATAATAACCTGCATTCGCTCTTTCTTTTGATAAAAAGCTTTCGCATCTTGATTGAATTGGAATAAATCTGTAATTTGATTCCAACGAATGTTTGCTAGCGTATCAATTAGTTCACTATCACTCATTCTATTAAGCTCTGCCATAGAATAACTTTGCTGGAATTGTCTAACTTCAGCCCGCTCCGCAATCGGTGTTGGTCGCTGTGAAAAATCCCCTACTTTTAAACGCTTTTCAAATGATAATGTTTCATCGCTTTTGGTTGTATGTCCAACTTCATCTTTTGAAGTTTCTATACCTATAGGCTTCATTTGTAATACGTTACTTTGATCTTTTTCTGCCGCCAAAGCTTCAAATTGAACTCCTCCTAACGATAGCGCTATTGTACTAATACCAAGAATTATTGGATTAAACTTTATCTTCTTGTTCATGGTAAATCCTCCTGAGTTATATATTCCAAACAAGAAAATAACATATTATCTTGATAAAATAATATAAAATGCAATATTTCATATTATTTCTGTATATATTTCGAACGTTTTATGAATAATTATACTAACGTATCTCTTCTGTAAAAATCGAATTTTTTGACATTAAAACCAATAATTGTTATGATCAATATAATTATTAACTAAATTAAATAAAAGGTGGGATTCTATGATAAAAAAAGAAAACAGTGTATTTTATATCTCCATCTTGCTCACAACCTTATTTATTATATGGGGTGTGATTCCAGCGAGTTGGATACAAGGCTATGATTTACAAAGTGTTACCTCTTCTTTAAATTCTTTTATCCTCAATAAGTTTGGGTGGTTTTACTCTCTACTTATGACCACGATGATTGTTTTAGCTGCTTATTTAGCATTTTCAAAATATGGGTCTATTCGTCTTGGTAAAGATGATGAACAGCCAAAGTATAGTTACCTTTCTTGGCTTGCGATGTTGTTTGGAGCAGGAATGGGAATTGGCCTTCTCTTTTATGGAATTACTGAACCAATTTCACATTTTGGTGCACCACTTACTGGTAAACCTGGAACAGAGCAAAGCGCAAAACTTGCCATGCAATATTCTTTCTTCCACTGGGGTCTCTTCCCTTGGTCACTTTATGCAATGGTTGCTTTAACAATCGCATACTTTACATTCAGAAAGCGAAAAGGTAGTACAATTGGTGCTACAGTTATTCCTTTATTTAATCGATCGAAAAATTCTTCTATTGGAAAAACAGTAGATATTTTAGCTGTGTTGGCAACCGTCTTCGGAATTGTGCCATCCGTAGGAATCGGTGCACAACAAATTGCTGGAGGATTAAGTTACTTATTTCCTTCTATTAACAATACAATGAGCACACAGCTAGTACTCATTGCTATTTTTACTGTACTCTATTTAACTAGTGCGCAAACTGGTTTAGATCGTGGGATTAAATATTTGAGTAACTTAAACTTCTCCCTTGCTGGAATATTACTCGTTTCCTTTTTAATTCTTGGTCCAACTGTCTTTATTATGAAATACTTTACTTCTACACTAGGTTCTTACATTGGGGCACTACCAAGTATGGGATTAAACTTAGGAGCCTTTAGTAAAGAGTCCTCTTCTTGGATTGAAAATTGGACGATTTTCTACTGGGGTTGGTGGATTTCTTGGTCGCCATTCGTCGGTACATTTATCGCCCGCGTATCCCGTGGACGTACAATCCGTGAATTCATTTTTGGCGTAGTCTTGATTCCAACACTCATCTGTACATTTTGGTTTGCTGTTTTTGGCGGAACTGCGATTCATATGGAAATGTTCCAATCACTTGGAATTGCTGATGAAATCGCTAAATATGGAACAGAAATTGGATTATTCGCTGTTATTTCACATTTACCATTCTCAACATTCTTAACCATTATCGGAATAATCTTAGTTGCAACGTTCTTCGTTACCTCTGCGGATTCTGCAACATTCGTTGTTTCTATGCAAACAAGTAATGGTAATTTATCACCCAAAAACCATTTGAAACTTATTTGGGGATTAACTATTGCAGCGATCGCAGCCATTCTCTTGCAGGCTGGCGGATTAAATGCCTTACAGATTGCGGCGATTATTGCAGCCTTACCATTCTCTATTGTTGTTGTTTTAATGGTCACTTCACTCTTTAAAGAATTGCGTCAGGAAGACGTTGCTGTTCAAACCAAGCAAATGTCACAAAAAATGAAAAAGGTTATGTAATTTTCAGCACCTCTAAATAAATAGAGGTGCTTTTTATATGCCAAAAAGGAAAAATAGAATGAATATAAAAAAACCCCTTAAAAAAGGGGTTACGCCATTTTCTCACCTGATTCTTCTCTAAAAAAGCTCTTCATTGCGTGGAATACATCAGCTTTCTGTTTTAAAATATAGTACCTGAAATTCTCATCTTTAATATTTTTATAGGCTGACATAAGCGTACTGTGACGATTATACTGATTTACTTCTCCATATCCAAACATATTACATACCTTCATCAATTCTTGTACAAGCTTAACACAACGAGCATTATCTGATGTTAAGTTATCTCCATCTGAAAAATGAAATGGATAAATATTATAGCGTTCTGGTGAATACTTTCCATCTATAAGCTCAAGTGCTTTTCTGTAAACAGAAGAACATATTGTTCCACCACTTTCCCCTTTTGAGAAAAACTCTTCTTCTGTCACGACCTTTGCTTCTGTATGATGGGCAATAAATTCTATATCTACCGTTTCATACTTTGTACGTAAAAACCTTGTCATCCAAAAGAAAAAGCTGCGCGCCATATACTTCTCCCAAATTCCCATAGATCCGCTTGTATCCATCATTGCTAATACAACAGCTTTTGAATCTGGCTTCAATACTTCATTCCATGTCCGGAATTTCAAATCCTCTTGACGAATTGGATGAAAAGCAGGCTTTCCATTCATTGCATTTCGTTTATAAGCTGATATCATCGTCCGTTTTTTATCAATATTTCCCCATAACCCTGTTTTTCTAATGTCATTAAATTCAATATGTTCAATACGATTTTCATCCATTTCTTTCCTTTTTAAATTAGGTAACTCCAACTCTTTAAAAAACGCTTGCTCTAATTCTAAAATAGATACTTCTGCTTCATAATAATCTTCTCCAGCTGCATCTCCCGCACCTTGCCCTTTACCCGGTCCTTTTTGCTTTTGACCACCCGATCCATCTCTTGCAACCACATCGCCAACTTTACTATCACCATTTCCTTGGCCAACATGTTTATTCTTATCGTAGTTATATCTAATTTTATATTCATCTAAAGACCGAATTGGTATTTTTACAACGTCCCTACCATTAGACATAACGATACTTTCTTCTGTCACAAGGTCTGGTAAGTTATTCTTAATTGCTTCTTGCACCTTTTCTTGATGGCGTTGTTGATCGTCATGTCCTTTGCGATGGAGGGACCAGTTTTCCTGTGAAATTGTATAATTTGGTTGATTTTCTTCGCCCATCCTTTTCCCTCCTTACTGTAATTTCCCTTATTTTTCTCTAATAAACAGTAATATATAAATTTGAGGTTATAATGTAGCAACAAGAGTAGTAAAAAAGTATCTGTTCATTAGAACTTACTTTTTCCATAATCATATGGCACCCATGGCTTTTTTACGTATTACTCTGAACTTCCTTAACAAAACTTTGATATCCACTTTACTTTGAAATTTCTTTCGCTGATAAGAAAGAAACACAATTCATTGTTGCACACTTTTTCACTCTGCAACATATTGTATTGTGTTGGCTTTTTCTGTATGAATGGTTGGTTACTCTATCATATGCATATTGTGAAAATAATTGACAATAAATTCATGAAATTGCATCTTAATTTCTTCTGTTTGGACAAGTCCATACATGAAATGAAACATTCACTTTGAAAAACCGACATCAAACCTAATTTTTAGGTGGGCGAGAGCATCCAGCCAAGCATAGAAGCTGTCAGTTCCTTTTCGAGCCCATGTCATGTAAAACAAAAAGAAAAAATGAGTGGGGATTTCCTTTTTTGTTTTCATAGTCACAATTTAGATGTTGGAAAACAAAAATGGATTTATATGGTATATTATCCTCACTTCAATCAGATAGATACAAAAACGCTGCCTCTGGTTTCATAAGAGACAGCGTTTTATTATCAAACTATCGATTCAACAAGCTACCTACATAGCGAAGCAATTCATTCGCTGATGAAGAATTGTAGCCATGTTCATCGATTAAGCGTGCTACAACATCATTAATTTTCTTCAGCTGATTTTCGTCTGGTGTCTTAGTCGATGTTGTAATTTTTACAACATCTTTCAGATCGGCAAATAATTTTTTCTGGATCGCTTCGCGAAGACGCTCATGTGAGTTGTAATCAAAACGCTTCCCTTTACGAGCATAAGCAGAAATTCGTATTAAAATTTCTTCTCGGAATGCTTTTTTCGCATTTTCTGAAATACCAATTTGTTCTTCAATAGAACGCATAAGCTTTTCATCTGGACTCATTTCTTCACCTGTTAACGGATCCCGTAATTTTGACTTATTGCAATATGCCTCAACATTATCTAGGTAATTATCCATAAGCGTCTTAGCTGACTCTTCATACGAATACACAAACGCTTTTTGAACTTCCTTCTTAGCAATCTCATCGTACTCTTTCCGTGCTAATGAAATGAAATTCATATAGCGCTCGCGGTCTTCATTACTAATGGATGGATGTTGGTCTAGCCCATCTTTTAACGAACGTAACACATCAAGCGCATTAATCGATGGTACTTCTTTTCTAATAATAGTGGAAGAAATGCGATTAATAACATAGCGCGGATCAATCCCGCTCATACCTTCATCTTGATATTCACGCTGCAATTCTTCCACATCAATTGAATTATAACCTTCGACCATTTCTCCATCATATAAACGCATCTTTTTAATTAGATCAATATCCGGACGCTTCGGATCTTTCAGGCGTGTCAAAATTGTAAACATCGCTGCGACGCGAAGCGTGTGCGGCGCAATGTGTACATTTGAAACATCACTTTCGCGAATCATCTTTTCATAAATATGTTCTTCTTCACTAATCCGTAAATTATATGGAACCGGCATTACAATAATTCTTGAATGTAACGCCTCATTTTTCTTATTAGAAATAAAGGAGCGATACTCAGTTTCATTCGTGTGGGCTACAATTAATTCATCTGCTGAAATAAGCGCAAATCTTCCCGCTTTGAAATTCCCCTCTTGCGTAAGAGACAATAGATGCCATAAGAATTTCTCATCACATTTTAACATTTCTTGAAATTCCATCATGCCACGGTTTGCTTTATTTAATTCTCCATCAAAACGGTATGCACGTGGATCTGACTCTGAACCATATTCTGCAATTGTAGAAAAATCAATACTTCCTGTTAAATCCGCAATATCCTGTGATTTTGGATCTGAAGGACTAAATGTACCAATTCCTGTCCGGCGATCTTCCGAGAAGAAAATTCTTTCTACAATTACATCTTCAATTCTTCCACCATATTCTTTTTCTAAACGCATCACATTTAATGGTGACAAGTTTCCTTCAATTCTTACGTCATATTCATCGTAAAAGTCATCCCGTAAATGATGTGGTATTAGATGAAGAGGGTCTTCATGCATCGGGCAACCTTTTATCGCAAAAATAGCTCCGCGATCTGTACGCGAGTATGTTTCTAACCCTCGCTTTAACATAGTAACTAACGTTGATTTCCCCCCACTAACTGGTCCCATTAATAATAAAATCCGTTTTCTAACATCTAAACGTTTTGCAGACGGATGAAAATATTCTTCCACAAGACGCTCTAATGCGTCTTCTAATCCAAATAACTGATTGCTAAAGAAATTATATTTTTTTCGCCCTTCTACTTCTTCAATACCAGCGTCTTTAATCATATTGTAAATGCGAGAGTGTGCAGTTTGAGCCACCCATGGTCGTTCTTTGACAAGCTCCAAATATTCCGCAAACGTACCTTCCCATTGTAAACGTTCTTCTGCTTCTCGATGCTGTTCAATTTTCTTTAGAATATCCATTATAGCTCCTCCCCCATCTCCTTGTTCAATCGGATTATTATAAAAGGTATGCGAGGATGTCCTTAAACATTCTTTAAATCCAAATGAAATCTGCTACAAACATTATAAATTTCATCCCAAAGTTAAAAGAAAATTCGGTATAATAAAGTTATAAGGGAACTTCTCCCTCATTCTTACAGATATCTCTTCTTTACTTCCACAGAATCTACATAAACTTCAGATCCAAATTGGCTAAAATAAAATATGAAGAAGGAGGATTCATATGAAATTATTATTAATTTTAGGTGTATCACTTACATTTCTTACTGCAATTTTCACTTCAGGATATAATGATAAACCAGGTACAAACAAAAATTGATGGGCCTAGGCCCATCAATTTTTGTTATTTATTACATGCAGGCTTTAGTATACAATTTCTAAATCTAAACCTGGATAATTTTGTTGACGGAATGCTTCATAAATTAAAATCGCTGCTGTATTGGATAAATTTAAAGAACGTACTTTGTCAGTCATTGGAATACGTAAGCAATGATCGAAGTTTTCTTCGATTACGTTTGCTGGCAATCCATTTGTTTCTCTACCAAATACAAAGTAATAATCTTTCTCAGGCTTACTATAATCAAACGCTGTATGTGCTTTTTCACCATACTTTGTTAAATAGAAAAATTCACCGTCACTATTTTTTTCATAAAACTCTTCAATTGAATCATAATACGTAATTTTTACGTGCTGCCAATAATCTAGACCGGCACGTTTTAACATTTTATCATCTGTTGAAAATCCAAGCGGTCGAATTAAATGTAATTCTGTCCCAGTAGCTGCACAAGTACGTGCAATATTTCCTGTATTTGCTGGAATTTCTGGTTGATATAAAACAACATGTACTCCCACGTGATATTCACCTCAATCTTTTGTCTACTACGTATTATACCACTTGAATGAAAAATCTCTACCCATTAATAATATGAAAAAATTTATATTTCATTTGTGGCGTATATTTACTGGAATCTTCATAATTCCAATATCGCCTGCGGCTATTAGCAGAATGGGCATTTACAAGCGGCATACCATCTGCATCTTTGGCTACAACGATTGTTGTATGATTCCATCTGCCATCATCTTCAAAATCATAAACAATTACATCACCAAGTAGAAGATCTTTTGGATTTTCTACTGCTTTAGCACGTAGTCCTGTTGTAGCTCCTGATAAATACCAATAAAATGAATGAGCAACTGCCCAACTCCAGCTCCACTGATTCTCCCGTTGCCACCATCCTTTACGAATGTTAGGATACCCAGTCATTGGTGTTTCACCAGCATGCAGACACTGCGAAATAAAATTTGTACAATTATCAGGAAAATTACGATATGCCGGATTCCGACCATCCCACCAATACTCCGCATATTTGACAGCTTCCAAGCGATTATATTGATATGAATCATACTTTCCTTTTGTTACATCGCGCTCTAATGTTTCACCTTGGAACCTTTCTTCTGTTATTTCAATATCTTTATCTTCTACAATATGCCCATCTTTCAAATAAACACGTCGTTCTAATTGTTCTTCTTCCATATAGAATAATTCATGGTGATGAACTAAATATTTCAAATGAACTTGATAATCTACTTCTTGATATTGCTTACTATTCCATTGTCTTATAAAAGATACATCTGCTGTTGCCTTCACAATTTCAGCATTACGGTTTTGAAACAAGTTTTTTTTTCGCTGTACTACTTGTAATAAATCAGCAGGAATCTCATCGACACCTACACGTTTATTTGTAATATACGCTAAAAATTGTTGCATCTGTTTTTCAATCTTTTGTTTTACCAGCATCCCTCTCCCTCCCATATTATTACAATATGAAAAAGGAAGACATTATCTACTGTTTTTTCTCGGCTAACATTTCAAGACCGCGATTCATTTCATGAAGAACTTCTTCGTCATTTTCACGTTCCATCGCCTTTTCAATCGCTTCCCCTACACCTTCACCACCGATTTTCCCTAAAGCCCATGCGGCTGTCCCTCGAATTACAGGTCTTGGATCCTCTTTCATAACACCAATTAAATCAGGAATTGCTGTGGTTTCCTTGAAATGAGCAAGGGCTAAAATCGCATTTCGTTGCAACGGTTTTTTCCCGCGCCATGATCCAGACATAATGCCGTATTTTTCTTTAAAATCTCGGTTACTTATCGTTAATAATGGGGTTAATAGTGGTTTAACAAGCTCTGGGTCTGGCTCCATTTCTGGATGATTATGAAAATCCTTCCCCCTGTTCTTTGGACAAACTGTTTGGCACGTATCACAGCCGTAAATACGATTTCCAATTTTATCTCGATATTCTTCTGGGAGAAATCCTTTTGTTTGTGTTAAAAAAGCAATACACTTTTTTGAATCTAACTGTCCTCCCTGTACAAGTGCACCGGTTGGACAAATATCAATACACTTTGTACAGCTTCCGCACTGATCTTCTATTGGCTGATCCGGTGGAAA
Organism: Bacillus pfraonensis; assembly: GCF_050768835.1. Lineage (NCBI taxonomy): Bacteria > Bacillati > Bacillota > Bacilli > Caryophanales > Bacillaceae > Bacillus > Bacillus pfraonensis. The sequence continues at coordinate 192,114 of NZ_JAHCDO010000019.1, forward strand.
TGGTACATTCGTAATCATTTCACCTAAATACACATAGGAGCCAAATTCTGGCGTAATAATGGAACAGTTTTTACCACTCCATCCAATACCAGCACGCTCTGAAACTGCACGATCACTTAATTCTCCTGTATCCACCATTGATTTTACTTCTATATCTGGAAGCCGCTCAATTAAATACGCCTCTAATTTTTGCAGACGATCTCGTAAAACAAGATGATAATCTTGTCCCCAAGAAGCACGACAGAAAATCCCCCGGCGTTCTCCTCGTTTACTTAACGGTGCATTTTTCAATTTTGATGGGTACGCTAATGCAATTGCAATAATTGATTTTGCTCCCGGCAATAGTAACTTTGGATTTGTTCTTTTTTCAATATCAGGCTCTTCAAAACCAGACTGATAATTTAATTGTTGCTGCTGAATTAAACGCTGCTTTAATTCTTCAAATGGTGAAGCACTTGCAAAACCTATTTTATCTATTCCAATTGTTTTACTATACGCAATTACATCTTGTTTTAACTGCTCAAAATCCACGCTTTGCCTCCTTCTACGATGAATATATATACTTAGTCATCTACTGATGGTTAGCAATTCACTTCGTAATCATAGTTCTTAATTCTATTTTCGCATAAAATCTTCATTTCCAAACATTAAAAAACGCAATGCCTCGTTTATCTTAGAAACGAAACACTGCGTTGATCACAATGTATTATGAAAATATAAATAATATCTGGAGCGGGTGAAGAGAATCGAACTCTCGACCAGAGCTTGGAAGGCTCTTGTTTTACCACTAAACTACACCCGCAAATGTGAAAAAAGAGAAGCTATTCAAATAACTTATGTAAAATAGTATAGCACGTCACAAAAACCTAAGCAAGAATTTTATCGAAAAAAGTCGAAAAAGTGATGAGTATACTCGTCACTTTTTCAATTCTTTATCAATTTCCTTTTTTATACTATCATAATCTGGATTTGCAAGATTTCCGTTTACGTATACTGAAGGAGCACCTTGTACTTTCAGTTTTTGTGCACGGTCTGAATCTTTGCGTACTTTATCTTGAATTTCTTTGCTATGTAAATCTTTTTGAAATTGATCTACATTAACTTTTGGAAGTTTTTCCTTCACTATATTAAGAAGCAGTTCTTCTGTAATCCATTCTTCAGTATCTTTCTTCTGGCTTTGATAGATTTCATCATAGAATGTCCAGAAAGATTCTGGATCCTGTTTATAAATCGCTTCGCCAGCCGCTGCACCTAAATCAGAATCTTTTCCAATAAACGGGAAGTTAATAAAATAAAATTGTACTTTACCTTTATTAATATACTCTTCCTTTAAACGGGGTAATACTGTAGCATCCCACGTTCGGCAAGCTGGGCATTTAAAATCTCCAAATTCTACAACCTTAACAGGAGCATCTTTTTTACCTAAAGATTGCTGCGTGGAATAAGCAAACATCTCATCCCCTTTATCCTTTTTATCATTTATGATACTGTATGCAATTGTCCCGATTACAATTAATACTGCGATAGAAAAAACAATACCAAGAGCCATGATTTTATTTGATGATTTCATATACATTCCTCTTTAAATTCATATTCTGTATACATTGTTGTACACATTACACATGATATCAATACTTTTATACATCATGCAATGAACACGCTCACATAATTTCCAAAAATACGACAAATGTGTCAATATTGTGTCTCTTCTTTGGCTATTCTATTCAAAAAAAAAGCGAAGTTCCCTCTATGGAACTTCGCTTTTAGCTTACCGCTTTTTCACGAGCTACTTTTTGTAATGAATGCTGGGTTGGAATATCATGACGAATTACTAATTTTTCACTAATCGCTTGCACATATTCGTTATGACTAATATACCCTTCTTTTTCCATTAATTTCAAAACAACATTTCGTCTTTCTACTGCTTTATCATAATTTTGAGCAGGAGAATAATAAGCAGGGGCTTTCACAACAGCAGCCATCATTGCACTTTCACTTAATGTTAATTGATTTACCTTTTTCCCAAAGTATAGCTGGGATGCTTTTTCAATCCCCCATGCACCTTCTCCGTAATAAATATTGCTCACATATAATTTTAAAATCTCATCTTTCGTAAATGTGCGCTCAATTTTTTTTGTATAGAAAATCTCTTTCCACTTACGGGAAAATGTACGTTCATTAGATAAAAAAGCATTTTTAGAAAGCTGCTGTGTAATTGTACTTCCGCCCTGTACAACACCACCAGCTTTTATATTTTCAATAGAGGCTCGAACAATTGCTATATAATCTAAACCGTTATGGTGATAAAACCTTTTATCTTCTGTCGCAATAAATGCATGAGCTAAAGGTTCTGGTACTTCTAATTTAGCGGATACCTGTAGCTTGCTAATATCACTTCGCTCAATCATTACATTTCCAATCAATAATAATGTACAAGTAATTAGTAATAATAAAATAATAGCTTTATAAAGAAACTTTGTAATTGGATTGAATGAAACCTTTTGATGATAGTTGACCCTAGACAGTACTCGTTCTTTCATCGTACACACCTCTTTTCCTTATAACATATATAGTCCTTACATTTAGAATACTGTTTCTCAAAGCAATCTCCAATTGATTTCTCTTACACTTACCTTACAATGTTGTAAGCTATAAAATACATATTCTAGCAGAAAAAGTAGCAAGCTTCTATTCATATAAATTGCTTTAAAAATCACATACCCTTCTTCTATTATATCATCTGCATATTTTTCAGTTTTAGTTGTTTCCCTCCTAATATTTTTTCTACAGCATATCTAAAGAAATTAATATAACAGTTTAATTTGAACAATATAGATATAATACCAAACAAACGTTCTTGCAATCAATATCTATTTACCATATGTATTTATCTTACTACATTACCCAGTTTCACCGATTACGCATCATACTAGACATTTTCCCTTACACAATATAAGAAAAAAGAACAAGTTATTTGGTAATACCTCAAATAACTTGTTCTTTTACATAAAGTGAACCTTTAATCAATGGGGGTTTTCTTCATCCTCCACTGATTATTAATTAAACCAATCGGGCTTTTACGGACAGCCCGCTCCCCACCTAACTTTTACTTTCACTGAATTTTGAGACGAAGGTCTTACTGCCCGTAAATAGCGAGATAAATACCATATCCTATAATCTTTCTATCAAATCATAAGGATCTACTTTCCAGGTTTCATATGGAATGAAATTCTTTGCTTTTATAGCATCAAGTGTCCTTGATTTCATGTGAGGACGCGTAATATATTCATCAATATTATCTTCATTCAAAGTAATAAATTTTGCTTCTTTTATTTCTTCTGGTGGGGCTTTTATTTCTCCGTTCACATACTCCACTTTAAAGACCACTGATAAAATATGCTTTGAGGCATTATAGTAAAGACCTGTAATTCCAACTGGTTTCACTAAGAGGCCTGTTTCCTCAAGTACTTCTCGACAAACTGCCTGATCAAGAGGTTCTCCCTCTTCTACTTGTCCGCCAGGCATTTCCCATGTATCAGCTCTCCACTGTACCTTTACTAATAGAATTTCATTATTTTCATTCGTTATGCATGCTGAAACAGCGACAATATGCTTAGGTATTTTATATTCCATTTTATAGCCTCCAAGAAACATTCATTAAATTTTAAATATAATATATATTAATATTCAATATCAGATGCAAAAGTCCTTTTCCTTTAGGCTATAGATGATCTAAGAAAAAAGACCTTTTGTTCTAAATAACAAAAGGTCCCTTTTTCATATATTATTCCCCTAAATCTACATTGTGGTAAACTTGTTGAACATCTTCTAAATCTTCCAATGCATCAATCATTTTTTCAAATTGTGCTTGTGCATCTTCTGAAAGTGTTACATCACTTTGTGCAAGCATCGTTAATTCAGCAACTGTGAATTCAGTGATACCAGCATCCTTAAGCGCAGCTTGTACCGCATGGAACTGATCAGGCTCAGCATAAACGATAACTGCCTCTTCTTCTTCTAAAATGTCACGTGCATCTACATCTGCTTCCATTAAAATTTCAAGCACTTCATCCACAGTTTTTCCTTCAAGTCCAATAACAGCAGTCGCATCAAACATATATGCTACTGAACCATTCACACCCATGTTACCGCTATTTTTACTAAATGCAGCACGTACATCTGCTGCAGTACGATTCACGTTATTTGTAAGTGTATCTACAATTACCATTGATCCGTTTGGTCCAAATCCTTCATAACGAAGTTCATCATAGTTTTCTTCTGAACCACCTTTTGCTTTTTCAATTGCACGATCAATAATTGTTTTTGGTACACTATATGTTTTTGCACGCTCTAATACCACTTTTAAAGCTTGGTTTGATTCTGGATCTGGTTCACCTTGTTTTGCTGCTACATAAATCTCACGTCCAAATTTAGCGTATACACGGCTTGTATTTGCATCTTTTGATGCTTTTTTGTCTTTAATATTATTCCATTTACGACCCATTCTGTTCCACTCTCTTTCACGTTAAAATCTACATAAAAAATATTAATATGAAATATAATGTTTATTCAACACTTTTTCAAAAGAAATACAAAAAGTTCATTATCGACTCACATTATTGACATAATATACATCGATATAATTTTGTTCATTTACCAAATTATATTATACCTTAATTCTATAATTCATTACGAGTTTAACACTCAAATAACATGCTTTGACAGTGTCAATGAAAAAAGCCTCCCTAAAAGGAAGCTTCTAACTATAAATTATGGATGTTTATTTTCCTGAAACATGCTTAAGGTCTCCTGAGTTGTGTAACTGGCGTGTTACTTCATCTCCGAAATTATTTAAAGAGAAATTTTGTTCATCTACTGGATCCATAACTCCTGTAGCTTTACCAATATTCCCCTCTTGTGATGTCCAAAAGTAGTTATGGTCATCTACAATTTTACTAAAATCTCTATTTACCCATCTTTCAACAATTGCTAAAAGTTCTTCTTTCTTTTCAAAGTTACTTTGACTTACGATATTTTTTACTGTCTCAGCATTCTTCTTAGACATTGGAATAGCGCCCCATTTTTGTTCTGCTACTACTTTTTGGTGAGTCATACTATGCATTGCTGCAATAACATCATTTTCTGTAGAATCTTTAGTAATACGAAGTTTTTCATCTGCTCCTTGTATTCCACCAGTCATCGATTCTTTTTCTCTTGGAACTTCTGCATATTCGCCTTTGTCTATCTCTGCACTAGCCTTTTTATCTGCTGGATTGTCTGCGAGTTCAAGCATTCCGAAAGTTATACCGATAGTAAGAGCTATTAATCCTACGATTGACCCCAACCAAATTATTGTTTTCTTTTGCATCTTATTCCCCCATCTTACATTTCATTTAATACCCCATATTAAGAATATTATACCAAAAATGTATTATATATGTAACGATGGTAAATTAACCGTTTATTTCAAGTAATAGTTAGAATTGAAATTGAACTTCAAAAAGGCGGTAGAAAATTTGAATGAATTAAAAACTGCGGAAAAAATTATGGACATTATCCAAAATTTAAGCAACGAGGAAAGATGGAAGTTGTTAAATATTTTGTACGATGAATATTACAATACAACGGTTAACAAAGGAATGCCAGTAGATTAAAAATACGTCAAAAGTCATCTTTAGATTATTTTTTGTCGTGTCGAAAAAACAAAAAAAAGACTCCAACATCTCTGTTAAAGTCTTGATTTCATCACGTTATTTGATACCGATGGTCGGGGTCGAACCGACACTCCCGAAGGAACACGATTTTGAGTCGGTTATAGAATTTAATCCTTCCCATAAACCATCGAAAACATTGATATATATACGTTCTTTTACGTTCAATTTTAATTTAAACCAAATTATCACATACGACTATCTTGTAAACAAGTATATTTCGTTTAAAAAGGTTAGTCAAGTTGAAGAGTGCGACATAAAACGAGTTTCTTCCTATTATATAAGTGATTATATTGTTTAATATATTTTTGCCCTTACCAAGAAGATAGACATTAACTTTCCAGTTTAAAACAAAAATTTCTTTACAAAAGTTTTTCCTACTATTAAAAATTATACATTTCTTTTTATATCTGAACTTATAAGATCAAAGAAATTTATTAAATCGTAACCGAACCTAGTAACCTTCGTAAATTTTTCATATGAATGTCTACGGAATTGATCTTGAGTAATTTGTTTATTAATAAATTTCGCTAAATCTTCATTCGTTTTAACTAAAGGTGTATTAATTAACCCATAATTTTCAAGTCTATTTTCAATATAAGTATTATAAGCCTTTTGTTCATAATACTTCCTAGTTTCTTCTTCTGTCTCAGGCGCTTTAAATGCAGTTGGATATCTCTTACCTTCCGCTCTTAATTTACCTAAATACATTTTATAGTCTGGTGTTAATTCGATTAGTCTTTTAATTTCATCAAGCCTTAATTCTCTAAATACATCATAATAAGCAATAAGACGATCTTCATCTCTAAAATCTCTGTCAATAATGTTTTCAAAACCATTGAAAAGAAATTCAACTTTTTCATCTTGTATATCATTCATTATGTCTTCTAAAATAATAGGAAATGCTTTTTGTTTAAGAAATTCATTAAATGCTGCATCTTTCCTCTGAAGCTTACTTTCAATAACCATAAGGCGTTCTTGATGTTCTTCTAAACGTTTTTTCAATCGATTTATTCGATGTGAAGTAATTGCTCCACTTATATAAGGTGCTACACTTCCAATATTATCAAATACTAACTCTATATTACTGCCTTCTTCAATTCCTAATAAATTTTTTACTGATTTAACTACATCAAATTTCATTTTCTTCTCCTTTACATGGTTGATTAGCTAACTTCTCGAAATTCCTTTATTATTTCAGGAATACCTGTTTTTAGCTCGGCTTCATTATATTCCATCTTTAATTCTTTTTTTAATTGATTATATTCTTTAACAATTGTCGTTACCAAATTAAAAGTAACCTCGCTAGGAACTTTCAAAGATGTAGTATAATCTTTAAAAATATTTATTAGTTCTATACTAGCGTATCCCGAATTAGTTAGTATCAATTTTTCCATTGCTTTTCTATCTAAATGGTCTTGTGAGCTTCGCTGTCCTAAAGTAAGCGAACCATTCCCTACCCATCCAGTTTCTTTTGCCATATTAAGCCTTGAAAGTATCATTGCGTATACAGGAGCATACAAATTTTTATATTGTTCCATTTTAAAATTCCTTTTTACCTTTCTTGGCTCAATATATAGATGAATAATTAGAAACGTAAGAACTGAAACTATTACTGAAATAAAAGCAGACAATATTTTTATATCGATTTTCATGCTATCCTCCAATTAACTTATAATTATTTCTTTTTCACACAGAAAGCACCCTAATTAAAGAGTGCTTTGAAAATTAGCTATTCTCCACTGTATCAATACCATAAGAAGTTATCTTAACTATGCGTCTATCTTTAGAAAAAGGTCTATATTCAATCAATCCTTTTCCATTTAAATATTCATAGGTTAAGTGTTTTTGTCTATCTTCTTCAGACACATACACATCAAGATAAACACTTAATGCATCTCCATTATTTTCAAAATGGTAATTATAAAGTTCTTTTAATAAATTTTTTCTTAACGTTTCTCTCTCATTTAAGGTTAAAGACATAAAAATTACCCTCTTCCTTTATTTAAAAAGCCAATTAATAATTTATTTAAATCGAATACGCTTGTACAATTTACAATAAAGATTTTATATTAAAGCAATTAAGCTATTATTTCTTTCCTTTTGCTTGTGCCAAAACTGAAGCAGCAAGACTTTTTGTTAGTTTGCTAGTACCTTTACTTTGTAATGCTTTTGACGCTTTAGATGCCATAGATGCACTCGATACTTTCTTTGATCCTTTTGCCATTTAATCACCTCCTTATTCCAAATGGACATTTTTACCTTTACGTATATATTGTATTACGTTTCAAAACAAGACACAAGATATATGAATAAATTCTTTCTTTTAATAAAAAAAGCACTTCCAAATGAAATACTCTTTTAAAATTATATTAATTAGTTATTATCCATGAGCCTTTGTCAGCAGGATTGGTATATGCTACTTCTCTTCCTTGACTATCTGTGACAATAATTGTGATTTTCTCACCTTTAGGTATAACCCCAGCCTTCTCTAAGTTAGAATTTATAATCGTTCCTAACAACATTGTATCTGCTTCTTTAAGCAATTTAGATTTTCTATACCATGCATCATCATTAAAAAGAAGAATTACTTTCTTCTCTCCACTATCATCATATAACATATCAATTACTTCATTTGGTAAGTTCCTTTTCGTAAAGTCCTTTGACTCATCTAATGCCTTCTGTATGCTCGTATCCATATTTTGAGGATTAGTTGTTACAGTTGCTTTTGTTTCTGTATCATCTACAGGATTAACATTTTCATTTTTCACTTCACTAGCAGTTTCTTTTGTATCAGTTTCTGCATCTTTACTTCTCATTAGATAAATATTAACTGAAAGAAGAACTATAATTCCAATAATAACCGCTACCTTTACATACTTGAACATAATCTAAATCCCCTCTCTTAAAAATTCCCCTATGAAATAAATTAGGTTCATGCGCCCTTATTTAAACAATTCGATTGTTCAGAATGTAAACCGCCCCTCCCCCCCTATATTGTCTTATCACTGGAAGGGATTGGCAAGATGTTTTTTTACATATGTAACCAATTGATTTAATCTTTATGTCAGATCACGCAAAACTTCTTATTAAATGCAGAAGTATCATGTATAAATAACACGATGATTTACACTTCAAAATATCGTGGAATTATTGCGTAGAATTATAATTCTATGATAAAATTTACATATAAACAGACGGAATACATACATAAACTCATGAATAGCAAGCAGAAAAAGTTGCGTAGAATTATTTAGGGAGGAATTATCATGATTCATAAGTTCGTGAATGAAGCATTGAAAGGAAAGTCAGCAACAACTGTTAAGACATACACTCATGCACTAAAACAATTTGAACAGTGGCTTGATGGAGCAGGAACAGACTTGGAAGGCTTTGCTCGTTCTGATGTCCAACAGTATATTGACTACATGGTCGCTAATAAGAAGTCAGCTGCAACTATTAATAAAGTATTTAATGCATTAAAGAAGTATTGTAAGTGGAGTAACAAGACAGAAGCAATAGAAGACATAAGTGTAGTGAAGCAACAAGACTTAAAGCAAGTAGCACCTAAGTCACTCGATAGAAACGAACGCAATCAACTCATACGTGAAGTGGATAGAGCAGGCAACAAGCGAGACTCGGCTATTGTAATGCTTCTATTGAATACTGGATTGCGTGTTAGTGAACTTACAAATATAGATATCAATGATATAGCCCTTACCGAAAGGAAAGGTACGGTTAAGGTTATTGGAAAAGGAAATAAAGAACGTACAGTACCATTAAATGCAGAAACTAGAAGGGCTTTAAATAAGTATTTAGAGGAACGTAATGGAAATAGTCCAGCCTTTTTCTTAAGTAATAGAGGGGAACGTATCAGCGTTAGAAGTGTGCAGCACCTAATAAACAAATATGGATTCAATGTACATCAACTACGGCATACGTTTATTACTGACCTTGTACGTGCAGGGCATGATATAAGTGTTATTCAATCCTTGTCGGGACATTCCAGTGCTGATATGATCCTTCGCTATTCAGCACCATCAGAAGAAGATAGAACAAGCGCAGTTGAACAATTATATAAGAATTGATACAAGGCTATCGTTTACGATGGTCTTTTTTCATGTAAAGATTTATTTCACTTCAATATATTGCAACTCGTAAAACAAAAAAACTTCCCTCTATTATGCTTACGTATGTATCATTTCGTACATCTTCGTTAACAACGCACAAGATGGCGACCACTCTCATTCCTTGTTTCTTCATCCACTCCTTATCACTACAAACACATGCATTCTTACACTTATTTAACGTAACAACTCCGAGAAATTACTTCATATATGAAGTATTAATGTTTTACAGATAAGAGGGATTCAGCTACTTCTTATCTCCACTTAATTCAAATTGGCGTAGAAATGAGCATTACAGTTTCAAGTTTTAAACGTTTTGAAACCCCCTTTTTTCCCTGTATCAAATGGTACAGGGATTTCTTTTGTCCATTTTTAAGCGTAAGAAAAATAGAATATCAAACCATGCTTCTTACTTTATTTTTAATCCATTTATAACAAATTCAAAAATGATATGACCATTGATTTTAAAGCTGATTCCACTCGATACGTTTACTCGGTAACACTCGATGAAAATCCTTCGAGTAATTACATCTTAATTAATTTTTAAAACGTAAGAATTACGCACGATTCCCAAGTATTACTGGTTTAAAACAGTACAAATAAGGAAATTCGAAAGGAATGTTAAATTATGGTTAAAAAGGTTTTTCACACATCTGATATGTCGCTAACTGCTGCATTATCAACAATTAAAGGAGCATCAATTGGTCATGTAACTGTAACTCAAAAGGAGGACGATGGTTATTTGGTTACATATGAAGTGACATACGAAGAAAATTTACAACCAGCAATCGACAACATGATTGAGCAATATAAGGCGAACACATTACAACTAAACGTTAGATCACTAAGTTCACAATTAGCTTATTGTCGTTATTTATTCAATCTTAAAACAAGACAATATCAAAATCAGATTTAGTGGAGGTTCAATATGTTTAATACACCAAAATCAAATTTAGACAAGAAGATCGAAGAATTAGAACAACAATTAACGCTATATAAACAAGTTGCAGAATTAAAGAGAGAATTAGCCCTTGAACATGCTATACAAGAAGAATTTCGTATGATTGTAAAAGTCACTATAGAATTTCTTAAAAATAAAACTCTGCAAGCAAATCCAAATGAAAGCGAGGTGAAGAATTAGTGCCTAGAATAGTTCACTTAGTCGATAAGGAAACAGGACAAATATTGGGTGAAGATATTATTAATCCCCAATCACAAGTAATATCTGAAAATCAAAAACAAGCATATAAGAACAAATTAGAAAAGGAAAGAGATAACCGTCATTTCAGTTTTGCGGATATGGAGAATATTAAAGAAGTGATTTCTAAATTAACAAATATTCAGCTTGGATATTTATTAAAATTACAATGTCATATGGAATTCGGAACAGGGTTTTTAATTGGAAAGGATGGGGCGGTTATGACTAAGAAAGTGGACATTGAACATACATTAGGAGTTACAAATAGTACTAATAAACGTTTATGTAAAGCACTTGAAAGTAATGGGATTTTGGAAGAGGTTGAAGGTGGATATCGTATTAATCCTACTTATCACTTTAGAGGACAAGTTCAAGAACAAAAGATAATCAAACTATTTACTACAACATTAAAACATTTATGCGAAGTTCTGAAACCTGCTGAAATTGGATTCTTATATAAGTTACTTCCATATGTTCATTATGAAACTAACATGGTTTGTATTAATCCTCATGAAGTTGATCCCACTAAAATTGAATTTTTGAACATCAAAGCTATTGCTCAACTTGTGGATATGGAAGAGAAAAAAGTAAGCACGTTATTGACTAAGTTAAGAAAAGGTCTAATTGTAGCTGAAGTAAGAAGACAGGATAAGAAAAATATCTTTTTTGTTCTCAACCCTTATATCTTCTATCGCAAAAGTGGAAAACCAGACGATACATTACGAGGTATGTTTGCTGCTTCACCATACACATCGAAAAAATAGGTGTCTTTTTTGACCCTTTTTTTCCCGAATAGGTGTCTTTTTTGACCCCTTTTAAATTACGCTCAATCCATTGTGGCAGTAAGGCTGAACGTTGTTTTGGGCGTTGATTACTTCTTATTCTTTGATACAAGTTAACTTTATATATAGTTTAATAATTTACAAGTTTAATATAGGTAAGAATTATCTTTTACATATATTCCTTGTTATATGTCCTCAATTGCCGGACGGCTTAGTACTTCACTTTCGTTTGTACATACATTTTATAAATAAAGGAGGTAGAAAAAAGTTTATGAAAAAGAAATACATGAGTCGCAAAGAATTTATTCAACACGTTAGTATTTTAACTTTAGGATATTATGCATATAAAAATGAACCAATTTCATTTCCACAAGTTGCTGAATATCTAAATACAACTACTGATAACTTACGATTAAAGAAACAAGATACTGATCTGATGAATCAATTATCTAAATGTGGAATTATTGTAGAACGAATTAATAATACGAATCATTTTGTACTAGCAAATAATTAACCAAAGTTTCGCCCTATCCGAAAGGAACGTGGGGGAACAGGTTAATACACTTTCCAAAAACCCCTTTTCTCTTCGGCAAGGGCTAATCACAAATTAAATAAAGGATGGTATTAATATGAACCAAGATAATTTACTTTCAAATTTAAAACGTTATGAAACAAGTAATAGTAATCCATTAGCATTTTTAGACGAAAACAAGAAATCTGAAACTGCTGCTACTGATTTAAATAGTAACGAAAACCCTTTAGCATTCTTAACGAACGATCATGAAATTGCTACAAATAAAACTTATAAGGATAACCCATTGATTTTTTTAGAAAGTGCAGGAACTATTACAGATGAATTATTAACTGAATTCAAATATCAAGGTATTGTAGAAGTGTTACGTAAATATCAAAAAGGTATTAAGTTAGAACAAGATGAATTGAAATTATTACTTGATTTTAGAGCAATGTTCCCAACTAAAACCTTAGAACAATTGGAGGATTAATAATATGAGTGCATATACAATTAAAGACATCCAAAACTTAAAAATGATATTTGGAAATGACTTTGATCCCTATAATAAATCTAATTCACATTCTGATTTTGTCAATATCACTATTCCACTAATTGCAAAAGGATTAGCAAATTACATCAAAAGACATTATCGTTTCGCTAATTATCCAGCAGAGTTTACAGGTGCAGTTTCTGATTTACGACACTTTGTAAAGGACGCTAAATTAGACATCCATAAATTTTATAATATATTTGAATATCAAAGTACAGTAAATGAGTTAACAAATGAATTGAAGAAAAATAATATTAACCTTACTTATATAGGTGGAAGGGTTAAGTTAGTTGAATTTTAAAGGGTATCCTCATTTAGAGGATGCCTTTTTTACTTATTAAGAGGGTTTTAAGTGGTTATTAAATCATTGTTGTTAAGTACGTATTAAGAGCATCATAACAAACTTATATGAGGTTATTAAGTACGTTATAACTAATGCTATGTATAAGCTTACCTAGAACTTTCGAACCGCCATTACATTCGCTCATACGAAAGTTTATGCTTAGCGTATTACAATTATGAATAGTAACGTCATAAACTCATTCTCCATATATAAGGAGTGTGTGCAAAATTGCGTAGACCACTTATGTTTTCCATAATAGGTGTGCTCAAAATTGAGCTTACCTTTTTCCTTTCTCCTTTTGCTCCTGAATCCATTTTTCTGCTCGTGCTACTGGATCGTCAATCATGAATGAATCCAAGTTACGATTTTTTAACTCCTGTTCCATTTTGTTAAATTCATCAATATACATCAATTTAAAATTCATAGCTGCTCCACCAGTGAATCCCATAACTAAAAGTGTAAAGCCGTCTTTTGTTAAATTGTATTTCTTATATTCACGTCCGTTATCGTGTTTATAAGACGATAGCCCAAAATTGGACTTTCCTTTTTCATCCACTTGAATCATTAAGTTTTCAATATCTCGCAAAACATGTTTATGTTGTTTTCCAAAGACACCAGCTACATTTAAACTATCTGTTACTACCTCATTATTTTCAATAAATACGATATTACTCATTTACGTGATTGCATTAACTCTTCGTCCAAATTCACCGATTGAACAATGACCTTCAACATCTAACCAAGCATCGTACATATCAAGTTTAGGTTTTGCTTCAATGATTTTTTCAGACAACTCTTTGTTTTGTGCAAGTAGTAATTGTTTCTCCTGCTGTTCTTTAATCCATCGTTCAGCTCTTGCTATTGGATCGGCGATCATGAATGAATCTAAATTACGACTCTTTAACTCTTGTTCCATTCGGTTAAATTCCGTGATATACATTTCTTTAAAACGCGCTGCTTCAAAACCTGTGAATCCCATTACAAGGAAAGAAACACCATCACGTTTAATTAAATACTTTTTGTATTTCTTATTATTACCTTCTGTCTTATATTCTGAAAGCGCAAAATTTCGCTCTCTAAAATCTTCACTACATTTTAATGTTTCGATAGTTTTTAATACATCTTTGTGATGTTTTCCAAAGACACCAGCTACATTTAAACTATCTGTTACTACCTCATTATTTTCAATAAATACGATATTACTCATTTACGTGATTGCATTAACTCTTCGTCCAAATTCACCAATCGAACAATGACCTTCAACATCTAACCATGCATCGTACATATCAAGTTTAGGCTTGTCTTCGATGATTTTTTCAGACAATTGTTTATTTTGGACTTCTAAAGCTGCTCGTTTTTTCTTCTCTTCATTGTAGTTCGTTAACAATCCAATCATGAACGTAGGATCAGCTAAAGTTTTTTCTAGTAAATTATCAGTCATGTACATTCCATGATTACGAATATCTTTTAAAATTTCTTTAACTTTCTTTTTGAATTGTTTAGCGATTGGTTTTCTTGATTGCATTAATACCTCATACAATCCATCTTCAGTTAAGAACCATAAGTCAGAACCACTCGGATTATTAATCGTAGTGCGGATTTTTGTTTTTTCTTCATCATCAACTGTTCTTAACATAGCTGATACATCATAATAACCTTGTTTTGTTTTGTTGTATTCAATTAAAATAGCTACATCTCTAGCCAAAAATAAAGGTTCTTCCTTTGATCCGTAAATTTTAAATTCTTGTCCTAATACCTCTTGTTCGTGAATAACTTTTAATTCGTTTGTCATTTAATTTTCCTTCTGTTTAATCATTCCCTTCATCCTCCCTTCTCTATTCGGTAAGGGCATTTATAAGATAAATAATTTACTCTGTTCATTATTATTTTATAAAATGTATTGACTTGGATTGCTTGTCCTTCATCATGGGATGAGTGGTAAGGAAAACGGCTAGGGCATAGAATGACTACCTTACATTGCAAAAACAAGAAAGTTAATGCAACATAAAGCAGACGTTCATTTTCACTTCCCATGGTCTATCGGGTTAAGGAATCCGTATAGTAACACCTTGTTTGAACGTTAGATTTTCATCTACAACGAATTTTTAACATGTTATGCTTGTCCAACATGCCGAAAGATATAGGGAAGGAATTGTACTGCTGACATCATCCTTAATTATTTGTAACCTAATGTTATCTTTCTTATTCGTTGCTACCTGTACCGTAATACACCAAGCAACCTTACCAAACCGTTTATGGACGTTCTCTCCTAGTCTTCTAACAACGCAAACAAGGAAACGTTATACGTTAGAACGCTTAATTTTATGACATCGGCTTAGCTAACCTGTTCAAGTATTTATTCGTGGTGTTAGGTCATTCCCACGTTCGGAAATCCCTGTACATCCTCCCTAAAAAAGACAATAGGAAATTAAACCTTTGCATTATATTTTTTAAAAATTTATAATGAAGGTATTAAATGTACGGAATATCCGTTATTTAATTTTTGCTATTACTTATTTAAACTTGGTCACCTACTGCAATAGGTGGCTTTTTTCTTTTTATTTGTATCTATTCAGCATCTTTAAAGGTGAAAATTCTTTATGTTTCTCCTTCACATCATTACTAAATAAATTGACATACGTTCTAACCATATCCATTGTTGTGTGACCAAGTATGGATTGTAATTCAAATATCCCTGCTCCATTTTGAACGCTTAATTTAGCGAATGTATGTCTAAACGTATGTGGACTGCAACGAACGTCTTTTATCTTAGCCATTTCCCCATACTTGCTAATTCGATTTTGTAATTGGCGTTTTGTCATTGGACGATTATCAATTGAAGTGAACAATGCATCAGTTTCAATTGATCCACGAACCGTTACATACTTTCTTAATACTTCTTTCATATATGATTGAATGGGTACTAACCTTTCTTTATATCCCTTTGTATTACGAATATGAATAAACGAATCTTCCCATTTAATATCAGTAATTGTTATTCCGACAAGTTCATTTGCTCTTACACCTGTTTCTAAAAGCAATAACATTACCGTATAATCACGAAAGCCTATAAATGTAGTTAAATTAGGTTGTTTTAATAAAACTTTTATCTGCTCTTTGCTGAATGTAGGTATAGCTTGTCTTCTTACACGCAAGAATTTAACGTCTTTCATTGGATTAGATTTAATGTATCTTTCAGTATGAAGGAAGTTAAAAAACGCTCTAATGGCTCTTAAACGTGTATTAATAGTAACTGGTTTTCTTTGTAGAACCTCTTTCATATAGAAAATAACGTTCTTCTTAATTACTTCACTGGTAATTTCAGTTGGATTTGTGGATACAGATTGATCCATGAGAAGTTTGTAAAACGTGGTTAACTCACTCCTATAATATCGAATAGTATGGTCACGCAAATTACGCAACTCACAATCATTAAGGAATAAGTGTAGAGCGGTTTTATAATCGAGTACATCTAATTGTACAGAATCGTGAATTACTGCTAATTCTTTAACATTTAAATCATTGTTACGTCTTTTCATAACAAACTTTTACCTCCCTTTGGTATCTGATTCAATACGCTTATTTAACAAGGAGATAATCGTATGTAGTGAACCTTTAAGAACACGAAAAAACGGCTCCTACTGAACGTAAGAACCGTTTAAATCAACATTACATGATACCGATGGTCGGGGTCGAACCGACACTCCCGAAGGAACACGATTTTGAGTCGTGCGCGTCTGCCAATTCCGCCACATCGGCATGCTAAGAAAGGCGGCAACCGGATTCGAACCGGTGGTAAAGGTTTTGCAGACCTCTGCCTTACCACTTGGCTATGCCGCCATATTAAATTTGGAGCGGAAGACGGGATTCGAACCCGCGACCCCAACCTTGGCAAGGTTGTATTCTACCACTGAACTACTTCCGCAAAAATGGCTGGGCTAGCTGGATTCGAACCAGCGCATGACGGAGTCAAAGTCCGTTGCCTTACCGCTTGGCTATAGCCCACCGAATTATTAATACATTATATGTTTGAATCATTCATTTTATTACCATTAATATTTAACTAAGACATTAGATATCTTATCATAGTTAAATTTATTTGTAAATATTTTAAATAAATGGGGCGACTGATGGGAATCGAACCCACGAATGCCGGAGCCACAATCCGGTGCGTTAACCACTTCGCCACAATCGCCATATTGTGTTTTTGGCAGGGGCAGTAGGAATCGAACCCACACTGGAGGTTTTGGAGACCTCAGTTCTACCTTTAAACTATGCCCCTATGTAAATGGTGGAGGGGGGCAGATTCGAACTGCCGAACCCGAAGGAGCGGATTTACAGTCCGCCGCGTTTAGCCACTTCGCTACCCCTCCGAAACTTACATGGTGCCGGCTAGAGGACTTGAACCCCCAACCTACTGATTACAAGTCAGTTGCTCTACCAATTGAGCTAAGCCGGCGTATTTAGTTGAAAATGGTGGCTCGGGACGGAATCGAACCGCCGACACGAGGATTTTCAGTCCTCTGCTCTACCGACTGAGCTACCGAGCCAGAATTAAATGGCGGTCCCGACCGGGGTCGAACCGGCGATCTCCTGCGTGACAGGCAGGCATGTTAACCACTACACCACGGGACCATTTGGTTGCGGGGACAGGATTTGAACCTGCGACCTTCGGGTTATGAGCCCGACGAGCTACCGGACTGCTCCACCCCGCGATAATACTATTCATATATTATGTTTATATATGGTGGAGGATGACGGGATCGAACCGCCGACCCCCTGCTTGTAAGGCAGGTGCTCTCCCAGCTGAGCTAATCCTCCAAAGTGGTGACCCGTACGGGATTCGAACCCGTGTTACCGCCGTGAAAGGGCGGTGTCTTAACCACTTGACCAACGGGCCAAAAATATCATGGCGGAGAGCAAGGGATTCGAACCCTTGATACGCTTGTGACGTATACACGATTTCCAATCGTGCTCCTTCGGCCAACTCGGACAGCTCTCCAATCATGGCTCCGCAGGTAGGAATCGAACCTACGACCGATCGGTTAACAGCCGATAGCTCTACCGCTGAGCTACTGCGGAATGATATTAGCCTGGCAACGTCCTACTCTCACAGGGACAAGGCCCCAACTACCATCGGCGCTAGAGAGCTTAACTTCCGTGTTCGGTATGGGAACGGGTGTGACCTCTCTGCCATCATTACCAGACTATATTCACTCGAGACAAACATTATTATACTTGATTGATTAAAAAAGTCAATAAGTTTTTTATATTCTCTCAAAACTAGATAACATTTGCTTCATATTATATGGTTAAGTCCTCGATCTATTAGTATTCGTCAGCTCCACATGTCACCATGCTTCCACCTCGAACCTATCAACCTGATCATCTTTCAGGGATCTTACTAGCTTACGCTATGGGAAATCTCATCTTGAGGGGGGCTTCATGCTTAGATGCTTTCAGCACTTATCCCTTCCGCACATAGCTACCCAGCTATGCCCTTGGCAGAACAACTGGTACACCAGCGGTGCGTCCATCCCGGTCCTCTCGTACTAAGGACAGCT
>NZ_JAHCDO010000020.1:0-73654 GCF_050768835.1 Bacillus pfraonensis
AAAAGGAAAATTTAAAAAAGAAGTATTCATTTCAGAAATGAAAAGCTATACGAAAGAAATTGTTACCGAAATTAAAGTGAGCGATAAAAAATATAAACATGACAACATTTCAACGAAAACTTGTCCAGACTGTGGTAAACCAATGCTCGAAGTAAATGGGAAAAAGGGAAAAATGCTTGTATGCCAAGATCGCGAATGTGGTCATCGTAAAAATGTATCCCGTACGACAAATGCACGATGCCCGCAATGTAAGAAAAAGCTAGAACTTCGCGGTGAAGGAGCTGGACAAATCTTTGCATGTAAATGTGGCTATCGCGAAAAACTTTCTACATTCCAAGAGCGTCGCAAGAAAGAGTCTGGTAGTAAAGCTGATAAGCGCTACGTTCAAAAATATATGAAGCAGCAACAAAAAGAAGAAGAGCCATTAAATAATGCATTAGCAGAGGCATTAAAAAAATTAAAGTTTGATTAAAATAAAAAAGTTCCTACCGCTCTCGGTAGGAACTTTTTTTTAGTGAATAATTTTACTTCCTTTTGCATTCTCAACAAATTTTTCACTCGATTTGTTAATTGGTGTTTTCAGTAATAACGCCATAATAAGCATAATTACGACAAAGACACTTAATACAAGAAGGTCACGCAAGACAATATCCCAAAGCATTCCACCTACTGTTTCACGAATTGCACTAATTGCATACGTAAACGGTAAGAACGGATAAATTGCTTGGAAGAATGTTGGTGTCATTTGAATTGGGAATGTTCCGCCTGATCCAGCTACTTGCAGTACAAGTAAAATGATTGCCATCGATTTCCCTACGTTCCCAAAAATAGAAACGAGTGAGTATACAATACAAACAAAGACTGCACCGATAAATAGACTGAATACAACAAACCAGAACTTATTAACCACATACGTACCAAGTAAGAACATATCTCCCATTGATACGATAAACGCCTGCATAAGCCCTATCGTTAAGAACGTTAAGAAACGTCCAAAGTAAATCTCATGGCTCTTATAATTCGCGCCCGGCTCATGTACTTCTACTGTTAATAATGAAACCATTAACAATGCCCCTACCCATAACGCAAGCACTGTATAGAATGGTGACATCGCAGAACCATAGTTCGGCATCGCAAATAATTTATTTTCTTTTAAATTCACTGGATTTGCAAAATAGTCACTTTGTTTTTCAACATCATTTTTTAATAATCGGATAATGTCTTTTATATCCTCTTCCGATTCAAACTTGCGAATTTTATCTGCTAATTCTTTAATCTTTTTCTCAGTAGCTGGCATTTCAGCTTTAATATCTTCCACTTTCTTTTTACCTTCTACTAAGCCTTTAGATGAATCTTCTAGCAGTTTTTTTACATCTGGAAGCTTTTTATCTGCATCGTTTAAAATCTTAGATGTATTTTTTGACATCTCTTTTGTACGAGCAATTGCTGCATTGAAGTTCGGAACGATTTCTGAATCGTATCTTGCTAAAATGTCACCTAATTCAGCCGAAACATTTTTCGATACTTCATTAATACTTTCAATAACATCTTTTGCTGGTTGCTGTCCTTTATTAATAGCGTCAATCCCTTTATCCGTTAATTCCACGCCTTTTTGTAGACCATTTTGTGCTTTTTTCAACTTCGCAATTTGATCATTAAAGTTTTTATCGCTATTTACATCAGCTAAAACTTTGTTGGCATTCTCTAAGACAGGTATCATGTCACCAATCATATTTGAAGCTGCTTGGAATTGACCGTTTAAACTATTTAAGGCTACTTTCGTTCCATCTAACCCATTAATACCTTTATTTTGTATATCTTCCACTGCTTTTTGGGCGTTAGTTTTAACCTCTTCAATACCATCTCTTACTTTATTATATTCAGTCTTTGTCTTTTCATATGTTTCATTTATTGTATTAGTAGCTTGATCTTTAAGCCGTCCTATTTCTTCGGCAGTACTAACTGCTTTTTGATAATCCGCTACAAACGTTTCATTATAGTCTTTCTCAGCTTTATCAATTAAAGCATTCGTTGCATCTAGCTTTTGGTTAATTCCATCTCTCACATCTTGTTTTACTTCTTGCCCTGTACTAATTAGCTCATTAAGACGTTTAAATCGATTATTTAAATCTTGTTGACTATCTCTAATAGCAGTTAAATGATTTACTCTATCTCCAAAGAACTTCTTACCAAAATCAGTCGTTGCATTTTGCTGAAGTGTAGACATCATCGTAATGATTGAAGAAAGATTATCTATATGGGTTTGGAGATTATTAGAAACAGTTGTGATGTTTTTCTTGGCTATTTCAGGATCAATACTTCCATTTTGCAACCCATCCATTACACTTTTCGCATATGCCGTTCCTGTACGTGCTGAATTCAATACACTGTTTACTGTTTGATTAATCGTGCTTGCAATATTTTTATATCCCTCAGTATTTAATTCCGGAATTTGTAGTTGCGGCATTGCCGGAAACTCAGGAAGTTTAGGTAACTGTGAAAGATTTGGAACATCCAAGTTAATTCCTGGCCCCATTAAAAAGTCAGTTATGGCCGCCGCACCATCCATACCTTTTTTCAGTACCGTTAAATCTCTCTTAATTGTTCCTGGAGCATTCTTTAACGTTTCATCATTTCGTGCGAAAAATTCATCTAAACTTTTCAATGTTGCCTGCCCATCATTAATCACACTTTCTACAACAGGCAGATCCTCTTGTGCAACTTTTACAAGATCTTGTGCTCTAGTTGCATCATCTAACGCTGTATCCACAAGCGTATACATTTCTGGGAACTGTGCTTCTAGCTTGAATACAAGATCTTTTACTTTTTCGATGCTTGGTAAGTTTGTTTCTAAATCGATTCCGAGGTCATTAAACACTTGAAAAATCTCACCGTTTGCTGTTTTAACGAAGTTTTTGCTGATTTCTTCGGTTATACCTGATGCACCTTTTGCTGTAATTTTCGGTGCAATCGCATTTACCTTTTCATTCACATAATAATCTAGTTCTGGTTTTTGTGGATTGTCGCTAATTACTGTTGCAATTTTTTCAGAGAAATCTTTAGGAATTGTAATACTTGCATAATAGTCTCCGCGCTCTACTCCATAAATTGCTTGCTTTTCATCAACGAATTTCCATCCAAGGTTTTTATTCTTTTTCAAAGAATCTACAATTTCTTTCCCGATGTTAATATCTTTTCCTCTTAAATTTGATCCAACATCTTGGTTAGAAACTGCAATCGGAACTTCTTTTGTGTTTCCATATGGATCCCAAGAAGCTTTAATGTTAAACCATGCATATAACGATGGTAAAATCATTAGCCCTAATACAATTACAATCGCAGCCCAATGTTTGGCTACATTCCGTAAGTCCGTCTTATAAATACGCCATATTTGTTTCATATAAGCTATCACCTAACTATATATTTTTCCTTCTTTCGAAAATGATACATGCATTTTGTCATTATATCATTTTCTACATCGTGGATTAAACGAAAATGTACGATTTTTCCAATCAAAACACTTCACTTACTTCATTATATAACGAAGTCGATAAAGTATTCATACAAAATGACCAAATTGGTTTTACATTCAGTAATAACAAATATATAGGAAATGTCATAAAAAATACAAGTATTTTATCTTGGAAATACTTGTATTCGTAGAAAAAAATCCTCACAGCGCTTACATAGCTATGAGGATTCTTTCTATATTATATATCCAATTGAACTACTACTCCGAAATGATCTGAAATAACATTGCGATTTACACCATTGAAAATAACTTTTGAAGAAATAACTGTTGTTGGTTTGTTACTTAAAATAAGATCAATTCGTAAGTTTTGCTTATTTTCATCCCAACCAGCAATTTTTCCTTGTACAGTTGTTCCTTCATCTTTTTTCAAAGCTAGCTCATATGTGTCGTAAAATCCTTTTTGCATAAGATACTCGTATCCTTCACCTTGCAAACGAGCATTATTATTAAAATCACCCATTAAGAATGAAAGTTCATCTCCATTTACATACTCTATTAAACGATTCACTTGTCCTCGGAACGATTCTTCCTCATCATTCCACCAGCCAAGATGACAAGAATAAAATGTTATGTTCTTACCTTGATAAGAAATTGTTGCATGAACAATCTTACGTGTTTTCCAATACGCTGTATCCTTACTTTCTGAGACAAAGAAAGAACCTTGTTTTTCAATTGGATGTTTCGTTATAATCGCTGAACCTTCTTCATATATGTCATAACCAATATGCGAGAAATCCCAAACAATAGTGTACTTTTCTAATCCTAACTTCTCAAGCTCTGCAAGTAATACAAGTCCAAAGTTATCCTTTTTCTTGTTACCGCATACATTTTGAGATTTAATAGACTGACTAACCTCTTGTAAGGCAATCACATCGTAATCTTCTTCTTGAATCGTCTTAGCAAGATGTTTTATTTTTTCTACTTGGTTCTCTTCTTGCCAAGAATGACAGTTTAAAGTGAGTAATTTCATTTATTATGCACCTAACATATCTTGAATGTCTGATTTCAATACATCAGCTTTTGGACCATATACTGCTTGAACACCTTTATCTTTTACAATAAGGCCTAAAGCTCCATTTTGCTTCCATTGCGCTTCTGGTGCAACTACATCTAGATTTTTCACTGTTACACGCAAGCGTGTCATACAAGCATCTACGTCCGCAATATTATCTTTCCCACCTAACAAATCAATAACCTTTAATGCTAATGCGCCTTCTTTTACATTTGTTGCTTGTTCTGAAGATTCATCTTCGTTATCAATATAGTTACCTGCACGTCCTGGCGTTGGTAAATTGAACTTTTTAATCAAGAAATTGAATAATGTAAAGTTCAAACCAAAGAATACTGCTGATACAACAACAAAGTTAATTAAATCTCTTGTTAATCCTGCATTCACCATCATTGGTGTACGCGTAATTAGCTCGATAAAACCAAATGCATGAACGCGTAGATTAATCAAATCTGCTAGTGCAAAAGCAAGTCCAGTTGTAATTGCATATACAACATATAATACTGGTGCAATGAACATGAACATAAATTCAATTGGTTCCGTTACCCCTGTTAAAAATACTGCTAATGCAGCTGATAAGAACATTGGTTTATATTTTGCACGTTTTTCTTTATCAACATTACGGTACATCGCGAATGCAATACCGATTAATGCAGCTGTAGAACCGATAACTTGCCCTGCTTTGAAACGCGCTGGTACGACATTATTTAATAAATCGTTATAAGCTTTTGTGTCTCCATTTGCTAACAAGTTATTTAAATCTGTAATCCATGCAAGCCATAGTGGATCTTGTCCTGCGACCACTTGACCAATTTTCGATCCTGTTAACATCGTATATGTTCCGCCAAGCTCTGTATAGTTCATCGGAATCGTTAACATATGATGTAATCCAAATGGTAGTAGCAAACGCTCTAATGTCCCGTATACGAATGGTGCAACAACTGGTGCACTATCTTTAGATTCTGCAATCCAGCGACCAAATTCATTTAGTCCACTTTGAATGAATGGCCATAAAAGTGATAAAACAATCGCAGTAATTGTAGACCAAACGATAACAACGAACGGTACAAATCGTTTTCCATTAAAGAACGCTAATGCTTGTGGTAATTTATTGTAGTTATAATATTTATTGTATAAAGTAGCTCCTAAGAAACCTGTAATAATCCCTACGAATACTCCCATGTTTAATGCTGGTGCACCAAGTACAGAAGTGAAATAATCTTTTACAAGTAAATCTCCTGCTAATAATGAAGAAACCTTCGCTTTTGAATCCGCTAACATTTCAGCGTTTACACCAAATATAGCTCCCGTAATTCTATTCGTTAAGACGAATGCTAACAGCGCTGCAAATGCACCACCCGCACGATCCTTTGCCCATGATCCCCCAATTGCTACTGCAAATAAAATATGCAGGTTTGTAATAATTGCCCAACCAATGTCTTCCATTACTCTAGCAATCGTATGTACTGCATTTATATCCCCAGCAGACATACCAATTAGCTTACCAATGGAAATCATTAAGCCCGCTGCTGGCATAACTGCTACAACAACTAGCAATGCTTTCCCGAACTTCTGCCAAAAATCAAAAGACGTAATTTTCATCTGTTTCTTCCTCCCCTTTATTTATAAAATCCCTAATGATATAGATAATAATTTCTTTTTGCTTATGAAAACGATACCTTTCCAACGCAAACGTTTTCATAAACCTATTTTAATAAAAGCGTTTTCACATTGCAATATAAATTTATTATTTTTCATAAAAAAAGATGCTACAAGAGCATCCTTTTTTATTAAGAAATACGATAAACCCTTGTTTCATAAGGTTTTAACGTAATTGTAGTACTATCATTATGTTCAGCTACATCATAATTATTTAAAAGCAAACGTTTGCGTTCTAACGCAAACGAGTTCTCATTATACACAGCTTCCTCATTTGAAATATTACTAATAACAATCACTTTTTCATCATCTAACGTACGTGTATACGCATAAATTTGTGGATCGTCCTCTAAGATTAAATCATATGTTCCATAATTAAATACATTATGCTCTTTTTTAAGTGCAATCATCTTTTTATAGAAATTAAAAATAGAGTCATCCTCTACTTTCTGCTTTTGAACATTAATTTCTTTGTAATTTGGATTCATACCAAACCATGGTGTACCAGTTGTAAAACCAGCGTTTTCTTCATCGTTCCATTGCATTGGTGTGCGTGAATTATCGCGGCAAGATGCCCAAATAATTTCCATCATCTCTTGATGCGACACGCCTTCTTCAATCTTTTGACGATACAAATTCTTAATTGCTACATCATCATAATCTTCAATATTCGGGAATTGAACATTTGTCATTCCAATCTCTTGCCCTTGATAAATAAATGGTGTTCCATGCATAAAGAAGTACATCGCTCCTAAAGCTGTTGCACTTTCACGCCAATACTGCTCATCATCTCCCCATGTAGAAACGATACGAGGTTTATCATGGTTCTCAATATACAGCGCATTCCAACCTTTATTTTCTAATCCTTTTTGCCACTTTGTTAACACCTGTTTCAGTTCCACAACATCAAGCTCTTTTTTCTTTTCTGCATCCCATAAGCTTAAATGTTCAAACTGAAATACCATATTGAATTTACCATTTTCTTCTCCAACCCAAAGATCAGCATCTTCAATTTTCACACCATTTGCTTCTCCAACAGTCATAATATCGTATTTAGAAAATGTGTTTTCTTTTAACTCTTCTAAAAGCGGCTGAATCCCATCAACATTCATATGCTTATCAAAAGAAGGTACGTATGTTAAGCCTTTTGGATTCGGCATATCTTTTAAGCCTTCTTCTTTTTTTATATGACTGATTGCATCCACACGGAACCCATCAATTCCTTTATCTAACCACCAGTTTACAGTATCATATAAAGCTTCACGAACCTCTGGATTCTCCCAGTTTAAATCCGGCTGTTTACGTGAGAATATGTGTAAGAAGTATTGATCTGTTACGTCATCGTACTCCCAGGCAGAACCATTAAAAATACTCTCCCAGTTATTCGGTTCTTTTCCGTCTTTTCCATCACGCCAAATGTACCAATCACGTTTTGGATTTTCTTTAGAAGAACGGGATTCAATAAACCACGGATGCTCATCGCTCGTATGATTAATAACTAAATCAATAATAAGTTTCATACCACGTTTATGCACTTCATTTAGTAACTCGTCAAAATCAGCCATCGTTCCAAACTCATCCATAATGTCTTGATAATCGCTAATATCATATCCATTATCATCATTTGGTGATTTATACATTGGACAAATCCAAATTACATCTATTCCTAAATCCTTTAAATAATCGAGTTTTGCAATGATACCTTGTAGATCTCCAATACCGTCGCCGTTAGAATCCATAAAGCTGCGTGGATAAATTTGATAAGCAACCGCTTCTTTCCACCAAGTTTTCTTCATAATAATCTCTCCTTTTGCATCCTTTTTAAAATTTATGCAAACGTTTTCGTAACACTATCATAACAAAATATGGAGAGTTTGCAACGAGAATTTTTCATACTATCATTAAATATCTACATTTTTCTTAGAAACAATACCCTTGTTTTATTGTTATTAACTATATTTCAAGAACAAAATCGTCAAAGCCATTCTATGCATGGTATTCCACAGAACACGTACTCTTTTGGTTAACAAATTACTTACAATTAGTTGAATATACGTCCTAATAAAAAACACATCCAAAAATAATATTACATTTCATAGCACCTCTTTAATTGTGCTAAAACACAAAAAAGAGAAGAGCTACTCGCCCTCCTCTTTTCACATTACATCACTATATTTCTCTATAACCTTAGTTTTTTGCAGGTTTTTTTCTAAAGAATACAAAAGCTGCTACAGCCATTAACACAAGACCTACTACAGTGAATAGAACTGTACCCATACCACCTGTTGCAGGAAGAATCCAGCCGCTCTTGTTGTTTTCTACTGTTAATTTCACTGTTTGGTTATCTTTATCAATCGTTACATTAATTGGCTCTTTTAATTTTTGATAAGAAGCTTTTGTACCATCTTCTTTTGTATAAGTTGGTGCTTTCGTTTCGACGATTTGATACTCACCATATGGAATTTGTTCCCATTTAATTACACCATCACTATTTGATACACCTGTCATTTCTTTACCATTTACTACTACAGTGTTTCCATTTTTATCTTGTAGTTTAAATTCTGCGCCTTCTAGTTTTTTACCATCAGCCCCGTCAACTTTTGTTAATGCAATGCTACCAGTTGTTGGGACAACAATTACTGGCTTAGATTCCTTGTGGCCACTTACATCATTGTTGTTTGTAAAATCAATTGTTGCTGTATTGGGAATTTCTGTTCCAGCTGCTACTTCTTCTTTAATTTGTGATTTGATTTGTAAATGAAGCTCTTTTTTACCATTTAATTTTGAGAAATCTTTTACAGTAGCTGTTACTTTTTGTCCTTCTACAACTACTTCTACCACACTTGAATCTATTTCTACACCGTCAATTTTCACAACTGGCTTACCTTGAATCACTAATCGATTATCTAAAGTATCTGTTACAACATAATTCTTATAATCTTTAATATCCTCTGGGATCAACGTTTTAATATCATAATTGTAATCTTTTAACGGATTAATCGGTAAAAATTCTAGATCATTATTAATCTTTTTGTCAATCGTTGGTTCTTCATAGTTTTTCACTGTTACTGGCACTACTACACCAGACTTAATTGTACCATCTGCATTAATTGTACCTGACTCTTTAATTGAAAACGCATGTTTTGTTGGATCTAAAACATATCCATCTAGCGCTTTTGTTTCTTTAAAGTAGTAGTTACCATATGGTAAGTTTTCTACACGAATTGCACCATCATCGCCAGTTTTTAAACCTTCTCCATTTTCAACTACTGTGTTATCTTCATGATATAAAGTAAATTCTACGCCTTTTAATACTTTATCTTTCGCACCTGTTTTGATTAATTCTACTGCACCACGTTTTGTTTCATTCTTTGGGTACATATGAACATCATAGTTCAATTCTTTACCGTCTTTCGCTGTCATTGGAATATCAACATAATATGTGTTTTTATTTAAGTTAACATGAGCTGGACCAGCAATTTCTTTTACTTCATAACGACCTAAAGGAAGATCTGTAAATGCAGCTTGTCCATCTTTACCTGTTGTTTTTGTAATCGCTTTTGCATCTGCAACATCTTTTACAGCTTCTTTTACAATCTCTCCATCTTTTGTAATCTTTTCAAAAGATTTGATTTGTTTAATTTCAAACGTTACACCTTCTAGTGCCTTAGCATCTCCTGGAATTGTTTGACCCGCTTCACCAGTTCCTTCACCTGTTGCTGCACCTTTTTCTTGTTCGTACTTATGAATTGTTAAAGAACCTTTCTCTGGAGCTGCTGCATTTGCGAACATGCTCGGTAATGTTGCAAATGTTAATACAAACATTAAAAGCATACTAAAAATCTTTTTCATATTTATTATCTCCTTCTCTATTAATTTTTAACTCTATTAGTTACTGCTTCTTTTACAGAAAAATAAAAATACCGTGATTACCATAAGTATCGTACCGAGAAGATAGAAAATAGTGGTCCCTATTCCACCAGTGTCCGGAATTACCCATTCACTCTTCGTATTTTCTATCGTTATTTTTTGTACTGATGATCTGACCTCTATTTCAATTGGATCTCTTAAAAGCATATAGCCATCTGGAGCTTGTATTTCTTTAATCGTGTACTTTCCAAATACTAATTGGTCAGAAATTGCCTTACCATTTTCATCTGTCGTTAATTTCCCAACTTCTTTTCCATCTTTATCCAAAATTTGGAATACAGCATTTTTCAATTTCAGATTGACATTTTTCGCATCAACCTTCGTAAGTTCAATTACGCCTTTTTCTAACAATTCGTTTTCAACGGTTATCTCAATCGGCGTTTTTGTGTCTTTCGTTATTTCGAAATCATATGATTTACCGTCTAGTTTATAACCTTCTGGAGCTGTGACTTCAACTAACTTATATTCACCGATTGGTAAATCAGTTGCTCTAGCTTTTCCATCTTCGCCCGATGTGATTGTTTGGATGACCTGATCACCTTTACCCCGAACTTCGAAAACAGCACCTTCTAACGGATTGTTACTACCTTTTTCTACTTTCGTAACTTCTAACTCTCCAGCATCAACTGTATCTTCAACTAGCCCAGCATCGATTGTCATATTGTGTTCATCTTCACCAAGTTTGATAATTTCTGAGTATCCATCTTTATCAACGTTAGAATCGCTTTTTTCATCATTTCCAGCATTCTTTTGCGTCCACTTATATCCATCTGGCATTTTAAATCTAACTTGATATTCACCTGGATCTAAATTTACGAATTTGTAGTAACCCGGATTTCCTTTTTTGTCATTACCAGTTCTCGTCATACTAATGACTTTTCCATCTTTATCTAGTAACTCTACGACTACACCGTTCATACCAGTGTTTCCGTCATTTTGGATTCCGTCTTTGTTTTTATCTAGCCAAACGTAATCTCCTAATGAACTCTTTTTCGAAGCTTTTAACTGTACACCAACTCGGTTTGGCTCTGCTGGTTGAATCCATTTTCCAGTTACGTCATTTATTGCACTATATCCAAACGAATTCCATGCAATTCCAGTAGAATCATCTATATCAACTGGCGCACGCATTGACCATTCTAGTATCGCTTCTTCTCCAGGGTATACAAGTTTATTCTTATCAAATTCAAACTTAACAGCAGTTACTTTTGTTAAATCTGATGGTGGCTCTAAAGACCAGTTAGGGTCGTTGGCTCCCTTTGGATTCACGAAAACATCATTATCTTGTATCAAATCATCACGTTTCGGATTTGATGCAGTCGTATAATAAATTTTAATAAAGTCGCCTTCGGTAAGTTGAATTGGTGAAGTTAAATATGGAGTCCATTTACTACCACGTTCTTGAACATGATTCTTTGTTTGTAAAACTGATTGATCACCCTCTGCCGGGAATATATCAATTAAGACACCATTTCTTACTGCTACAGTTCCACCATTTTCAATTTTCAAGCGGTATTTTACTTCTCCACCTGGTACCGTCGTTGCAACTTCTGGTAAACCTTTCCAATCCTTATCTAATTCACCTTTTACATATTTAATTGATTTTAAAGATTGTTCTTCTTCAATTTCTATAGCATCTTCACTTTCAATGATTGGATCGGTAACATCTCCATCACCATCCAGATCATTTTCATCTTTTAATGTTTTTTGCTGCCACTCATTCGCAGATTTAATCTTTGATACATTAGACATCAGACCTGCTTTGTTGTAATACTTACCTGCCATTGCAAAGTTATTTACCTTCACTTTAAATTTCACAGTTATCGCATCACCTGATGACATATCCAACTCAGGAAAATTCCATCTTAAGAGAGTTCTTCCCTTTTCTTTATAGTTTGCTATTGTTTCTACCTTTACTTTTGCAGCATCATATGACTTCTTATCCCAACCACCTTTGGCAAGTGTATACTGCTCAGAACCAGGAACATACTCCAAACCTTTTGGTAGCCAATCTACAATGATCGGTTGTTTGAAAGGAGCAGACTGCCAATCTGCGTTACCAGTTAATTCAAATTCAACTATATCACCCTTGATGTACTTTTCTCCTGGCTTTGTTAATGCTTTTTTCTTAAATGTAACTTTTGATTCCGGATTTTCTTTTACTGTCACTTGTGCGGTAGCATCTTTTTGGTACTGCTTTCCATCGATATCATATGAAATATGTGCTGTATTTTTTAAAATGCCTTCTTTAAAATTGGGATCATCCACTTTAAAGTACAACCAAACTCCAGAACTTATAGCAAAATTCGCAGGTACTTTACCAAATTCATATCGAATTCCAGTTACTTTGTCGCCTTCAGCTAAGGATAAAGAGGAAACATCTAGCCACTCTCCTCTATTGTTACGAATGACTTTCCATTCTTTCCACTCTGGATTGTTTTTTGTTTTATATAAAAGCTTATATTCACTTACACCTAAGAATACACCAGTGTGCATTCTCGTAAAACGTAGTTGTTCATCAAAGCGATCATCTTGAAGAACAAAATTATCTATTTCCTTAGAATATTGATTTTTAATGTTATACAGTGTAAAAGCAATTTCTTCATTTTTACTGTATTCAGGCTTTTGAGCAGCCTTTACTAAATTTGAAAAAGCTTGATCTGGTGGAATAACAGGAGGTTTTGTTTCTTTATTTGAAACTGTAACATATGCATGTGTTTGTTTTGTCAGTTCCTCTTCACCTTTTGGCTTCAGCTTCGCTTCAACCCTATTTGGAATTGATTTACTTTGATTTTCACCAAAATTTTCTTCCGGAAACTTCACCTTAACTGTAACAGCCTTTTCGCCTTCTACATTCTTCAAATCCCATGTTACGGTATGTGAATTTGCATCATATTTTCCGTTATCACTCGCCGAAATAAATTGTGCTTCCTTCGGTAACAGATCTTTGATTGAAAGAGAATCTAGCGTCGTTGGACCACTAACATGTTTAGCTCGAATTGTATATTCGACTTCTTCTCCTGGCTTAATTGTCCACTTATTAGGAGTCTTACCTATATTCCATTCTGGTTTCTTAGGTGGTTCAGGTGGGACTTCTTTTTCATGTGCTACAACAGTTACATTATTAGAAGTTTTTCCTCCTTGATCAGATACAAAATCTGCTACAGCTGTAGCTGTCGTTCCATCTTTTGTTCCTTTCGGAAACTTAACTGTAATAGGAACCGCTTTAGAATCTCCATTTGGAAGAAAATCTTTAAATGTATAAATGACCGAATGCGTTTCTTTATCATATATCGCATCCGTACCACTAATCTTCCCATGTCTTACATATTCGACTTCAGGTGGTAGTTTAACAATAATTTTTGCATCTTTATGTCCACCCTCTAATCCGAATGTACTTAAATCAAGTTGATATACAAAATCTTTGTCTACATCTTTTTGCGAACCATCTCCGCCCTCTACTGAGAGCTTTAAACTGACATTCGCTTCTTTGTCATATGTTGCAGCTTCTACCATATGTATAAACGGCTGTGCAATGATTTGCATTAGCATTAAACAAATGACAAATATACTAATCTGCTTATTCTTCATACTCACGCCCCTCCATTAATATTTTTTCAGTTTAGATATCCTTGCTGTTGTTGAATATCACCCCCTTTCAGGTAAAGACGAATGCGAGTGCATACTGTCTGCGTGTTATTTTTTGACAATTCCGCAAAATAAAAAGATTGTCGGGTTGCAATTAATATTGCAACCCGACAATCTTAGTAACAGTAATTTATCACCTTAGACTCTAAGCTTTGCGACCTACCCTTTCGAATAGTGTGCCAAAAATTTCTATTTTAAAATCACATATACTAATATACTAGGTAAAAGATTTCTTTTCAACACCATTACGAAAAGAACCTACCAAATACTATCACTTTGAACAAGTTACACTGTTTCTACCTTTTTAATAGAATCCTTGCCAAATTTCAATTTGCTACTCCTTCTTTCGCAAACTATACACCTTAATCAGCTGCGAATGCTGGTAATCACTCCTAAACAAGCTTTCTCATACAATAGTAATAAAATGTTCTATAAAAGAAAGGAGCTCTATTTTGAGTCAAACAAAACTAACCGGTCGTATCGTAACTCCAACAGACCCAGAATACGATATAGCCCGAATAAACTTAAATTTAAGTATTCCAAAGCTTCCTTACATAATTGTCTTCTGTCAAAATAAAAAAGATGTATGCAATGCCTTAAAGTGGGCTAGAGAACGTCATATACCATTTCGTGTACGGAGTGGTCGCCATAGTTATGAAAATTTTTCACTATTAAACGATGGTCTTGTTATCGATGTAAGTGAAGTGAAATGAACAGAATTACAGTCTCTCAAGATCGTTTAACCGCAACCATTGAAGCTGGTGCAAATCTTGGCACTGTTTATAGAAAACTTTGGAAATACGGCGTAACACTCCCAGCTGGAACAAGTGCCAGCGTAGGAGTTGTTGGGTTAACACTTGGTGGCGGTATTGGTATGCTATCACGCCTATTCGGATTAACCTGTGATCAACTATTAGAGGTAGAGATGGTGCAAGCATCCGGTAAAAAAGGAGCGAGACTCATTCGTGCCAGCAAAATGAAGAACCCTGATTTATTTTGGGCATGCCATGGTGGAGGTGGTGGAAACTTCGGAATAGTTACATCATTAACATTTCGTGTTCATCCCATTCAAAATGTCTCTATTTTTTCGGTCACTTGGGAATGGGAAGACTTTATTAGCGCATTTCAGGCTTGGCAAAGCTGGGCGCCTTATGTAGATGAGCACCTTACTTCATCTATTGAGTTATTTTCTAAACAGCGAAATGAAATTGAAGTAAAAGGCGAATTTGTTGGTCCCCCTTCTGTTCTTCTTGACTTATTATCTCCTCTACTCCATGTAGGATCCCCTACCCTTTTTATCGATAAAGTTCCTTATATAGAAGCTGTTCAATTCTTTAATAGTGGTAATATCCCTGAAAATTTCAAACGCTCTGGTTCCTATGTATATAAACCAATTCCTCTTAGAGGAATTCAAGTTCTAAAACATTTTCTTAGTCATGCTCCCAACCCTTCAGCTAGCGTTTGGCACCAATCACTTGTAGGAGCTGTAGAAGATATCTCTCCAAATGAAACAGCTTATTTTCACCGAAAAGCAATTATTGCCCAAGAATATATTTCATCTTGGGAATGTGATGAAGAGGAAGAAGAAAATATACAATGGATTAAAAATTTGCAAAACGCTATGTCGCCATATACATTAGGCGACTGTGTCAATTGGCCTGATATTGATATTAAAGACTGGCAGCGCACTTACTATGGGACAAACTTTTCCAAATTACGGGCAGTAAAAACAAAATACGATCCATTCAATGTTTTTAAGTTTCCACAAAGCATTCCACCTTTCAAATTTCTAAAATAAGCTTCTCAATAATCTTGAAATATCCCCATTTAGATTAGGCAGAATGTCATTCTGTTCTTCCTTACATAAAGTGAAACTTCCATAAGTGGGGGCTTCATCCCCCACTTATGGTTAGCTCTCACCAATCGGGCTTTTACGGGTAGTTGATTTCCTACCTATCTTCCTTGTTTCGCTCTGAATCTTAAGGTAGGGATCTTACTGCCCGTTAATGCGGGATAAAACACAAATGACTTTTAATTGGATTCTTCACTCTCAAAAATCTAGGAAATTGAATCCCTTTTCAAATAAGAGGCCTCCCTTACTAATCATAAAAATCAAGAAAATATTTCTCACGTAATCTATACCAAAACAATGTTTTTGGCAAAAAATAAAGGGTTTTGACACTTCATGACTAATAACAAAAATAAGGGGCAACATTTGTAAAAGACAATTTTGACTGGGGGGTTGGTATGATTCAAGTTCAAAATTTAGTAAAATCGTTTGGTTCATTAGACGTTTTAAAAGGTATCAATTTAGAAGTAAAAGAAAAAGAAGTTGTTGTTTTAATTGGCGCAAGTGGTTCTGGAAAAAGCACTTTACTTCGTTGCCTTAACTTTTTAGAAATGTACGATGAAGGTGAAATTCACTTACAAGGGGAACGAATTGATCCTAAAAGTACAAACTTAAACAAAATCCGCGAAAATGTTGGAATGGTATTTCAACACTTTAACCTCTTTCCACATATGACCTCATTAGAAAACATCGTAGAAGCACCTATTCATGTAAAAAAAATAGACAAAACAAAAGCGAGAGAAATTGGAAACGATTTATTAAAAAAGGTCGGATTACAAGACAAAGCAAATGTAACACCTCACCTTTTATCTGGTGGACAAAAGCAACGTGTTGCAATCGCACGCGCACTTGCGATGAATCCAAAAATCATGCTATTTGACGAACCTACATCAGCTCTTGACCCTGAACTTGTTGGAGAAGTACTCCAAGTTATGAAGGAGCTAGCTGGCGAAGGAATGACAATGGTCATCGTCACCCATGAAATGAGTTTTGCACGAGATGTAGCAGATCGCGTCATCTTCATGGATAATGGACAAATTGTAGAAGATGCGCCACCAGAACAGTTTTTTTCAGCGCCGTCAAATGAGAGAGCAAAACAGTTTTTACGAAACATTTTATAAAAATATTTTAATCTCATACGGACAGCTTATCTCCCAATAGAAAAACTCTCATAGTACTTTGAAACGTGGCATGATTGTCCGTATGTAAAAGATAAATATCTAGGAGGGGTTTTGTGAGAAAGAAAATATTTACTGTTGTTGCAGCTATTACACTATGTGCATCATTCCTACTTGGAGCCTGTAGTAAGGAAAGTAGTACGACTTCGGGTGGTGGCGAGAAGGAATTTCGCTATGCAATGAGCGGCTTATATAAACCATTTAACTTTAAAGAAAATGACGGGAAGTTAGTTGGTTTTGATGTTGAGATTGGTGAAGCACTCGCAAAAAAAATGGGAATGAAGCCTGTTCCAGTTACAAATCCTTGGGAAACATTAATTCAAGGTCTAAAAGCAAAAAAATATGACGTCATATTAGGAAGTATGGCAATTACAGAGGATCGACTAAAGGCTGTTAATTTTTCAAACCCATATTACCGTTCTGGCGCTCAAATTTTCGTAGCTAAAAAGAATGATAGTATTTCTTCCGCAGAAGACTTAAAGGGGAAAAAAGTTGGTGTTGTAAAAGCAAGTACCTTTAAAACACTAGTTGCAAAACAAACAGATCAAATCACAGAATATGACAGTGATATTACTGCTCTTATGGATTTAGAACCAGGCCGAGTAGATGCAGTTATTACTGATCAAATGGTTGGTCTTCGTATGATTAAAGAAGGTAAGTCGAATGTAAAAGAAGCTGGCAAACCATTGAATCTTGATGAAATGGGAATTGCAATTCGCAAAGATGATAAAGAAATGGTGAAGAAGGTAAACAAGGCATTAGATGAAATCATTAAAGATGGCACATATGAAAAAATCAGTAAAAAATGGTTTGGACGAAACATTCTTGGAGAAGAGGAAAAGATAAAATAAAACGATTTACTTCTTCTAAAGAACAAATCATTTTTTACCCCATAAGCGATGCCCCACCTCAGCTGTGGGGCATTTGTATCTATTTCTGAAAATAAATTCTATATTGAGGTGACTCGAATGATTGAAATTTTCACATCTACGTATCCTACCCTTCTAAAGGCTGTTGTCATAACATTACAATTAACATTAACTTCCTTACTACTTGGTTCATTAATTGGATTACTATTTGCCTTCTTTCGTATCTCTAATAATAAAGTATTAAATAATATCGCTCATGTTTACATCGCTATTATCCGTGGTACACCGTTAATCGTACAAATCGCAATTCTTTACTTTGGTATTACATCTGTTATTGTCTTCACACCTTTTTGGGCTGGTGCAATCGCTTTGGCTATTCATAACGGGGCGTATATTACAGAAATTTTCCGCGGGTCTATTCAATCTGTCGATCGAGGGCAATTAGAAGCTGCACGCTCTCTTGGAATGTCTTATCCGCTCGCTATGCGGCGTATTATATTACCACAAGCATTTCGTTTCTCTATTCCGCCCCTAGGAAACCAATTTATTATCGGATTAAAAGATTCTTCACTTGTTGCCTATGTAGGTATGTCAGAATTATGGGGCTCCGGCCTCTCTATAGCTGCTGGTAACTTCCAACAATTAGAAACATATATTATTGTTGGGATATACTATCTTGCACTCGTACTTTTATTTACCTATCTCGTAAACCTCTTAGAGAAAAGACTTCAGCGTAAACAAAGTAATTCTTTACAAGTAAATAAAGAGAAAGAAAAGGCGGTCTCTCTTTAAAAAAGAAAAGCAAGCTACTCTTTGGTAGCTTGCTTTTGTAGTTGGAGGTTTCTAAATGATTCATCAAAAATCATGGATTCACTTTTTTGATCGTTTCTTGCTCCTCTATATGCTCCTCACGATATGAAATATTCTCAGGATCTAGTCCATTCCCTAGAGAACCATAGAAATGTTCCTTATGAGGATCAACTAATTCACTACCTTGGTAGTACACACGAGGCGTGTTCCAAAGCGCTGCTAATGCTTTTGTCATCGGCATTTCATGATAACGCTCCGGCCACATTTCTTTAATCTTCTCTTTTACTAACGGATAATATTTTGAACTCATAGCAGGAAACAGATGATGTTCCGTATGATATGAGAAATTAAAATGTAAAACGTCAACCCAGCGCGGCACTGTTACAGATAAACAGTTAGCTAGTGGATCATTCACAGGAACAATTGGGTTTAAACGATGGTTGGTTGCAATATATGCCATTACAATAAAGTTTGCAATTAGTAACGGAATCACATAAGCAAACAGCCACTTTGCAGGCCCCATAATAAATAGTAAGCTAATCCATACTGTCCATGGCAAAAGAAGTTGAAGCCATACAGATCGTTGATTCGATGACTTAAATTCTTTTATAAAATGAAAGAACATCCGAGTTGAATGTATTGTAAATTGAATTGTTAGTGACAGAAAACTAAAGAAAGAACGTACATGAAGGGGCATACGATACACCCATCTTAAAAATTTACTCTTCTTCATCTTTTCAAGCGTTGGCCACGCATCAGGATCATGTTCTTCATGCTGCGTATGAACATGATGCGTTGCATTATGCCACTTTCTCCATAATTTCGGTCCTGTAGACAACGGCATAAATGCAATCGCCCCTAAGAAATCACGAAGCCAAGCTTTTCTTACAACCGTCCCGTGCAAAATTTCATGTCCTAAAAATCCAAGTGAAGCAAAACATAATCCGAGAACAATTGCAATCCCGAGATTTGCCCACACATTTAAATCGAATAAACCAATCGTTATTAATCCAGCTACCGCCACAAGTAAATAAGCCAGTCCACCAAACAAACGAGTTGGAACTGGTTTAAATGCTTTTTTTGGCAAATGCGGCGATACACGTGCTGCATACCATCCAAACGTATGAAGCTCCTTCATCCTTTTGCCCCTTTCTTATGCCGCGCTTACGCAACTTGCATAAATCAATTCTTGTTTCCAGATTGATAAAACTAGGTAATTATAAAAAGCATTTATATACATAAATCATACTCACTCTATTGTCACTCATTTTTGCTTTTATTATTAATGAAAAACATTTCTCTTTTTACTCTTTATCAACCTTTCCACATGATGAATCATATCAATAGACTTTCTGTATTGTCAATAACTTTTATGACCTAGTAATAAAATGTGGTTATATTTTTATAATAATATTTTATTTTACCAAAGAAAAAACATAGATTTTATAAGCCTTTATCCATTATATATATCAATGCTTTCACATATAAGAAAATTAGTTTTATTCAAGAATAGCTTATATACGAACAGAAATAATTCTTTATAGAATTAACTGTCATTTAAAATACCCTTATGACGAAACATGCGATTTTTATTATACTAATATAATTTTTCGTTTTATAAATATTTATAATTACCTTCTGTTCGCTTTATATTATTTTCTGCTTCTAAATAGAAAATACTTTACATGAATTTCATATAAATTGGAAAAATTAAGTAGTAAATTGTTTTAAAACAGGAGGAATATATGATGACAAACGATTCATTTCCCCGATTTCCAGAACCATACTGGCGTGATTCTACTTCACTCCCTACTTTTCCTAAACTAGCAGAAAATATAAGAACTGAAGTTGCAATTATCGGTGCTGGAATTACAGGCATCACAACCGCTTATTTACTTTCAAAAAAGGGTATGAAAGTTGTTTTAATCGATTCCGGAAACATTTTAAATGGAACGACAGGCCATACGACTGCAAAGATTACTGCACAACACGACCTGATTTATGATGAGTTGATTCATCATTTTGGAGCTGATCAAGCTCGTCTATACTATGAGGCAAATGAAAAAGCGTTACAATTTATTAAAGAAACAATCCAAACAAATAACATCGACTGTGACTTTACTGAAGAAGATGCCTACTTATACACAACTTGCAACGACGGATTACACAAATTAACAAAAGAATACGAAGCTTATAAAAAGCTAAATATTCCTTGTGACTATGTAGATTCCATTCCAATTCCTATCTCAGTTCAGGCAGCGCTTGTTATGAAAAACCAAGCACAGTTTCACCCTCTTCATTATTTAAAAAATCTGGTAGATCAGTTTGTTGAAGCGGGCGGAACAATCTATGAGCAAACGACTGCAATTGATATTGAGAAAGGTTCATATCCACAAGTTATTACAAAAGATGGACATCGTATTACATGTGGATATGTTGTCTCGAGTTCCCATTTCCCTTTCTATGACCC
Organism: Bacillus pfraonensis; assembly: GCF_050768835.1. Lineage (NCBI taxonomy): Bacteria > Bacillati > Bacillota > Bacilli > Caryophanales > Bacillaceae > Bacillus > Bacillus pfraonensis. The sequence goes on from NZ_JAHCDO010000020.1 coordinate 20,955, forward strand.
CAGCTTTTTCTTTACAAGAATGTATGCAGAACGTTCCTACGTTTTAGCTATAAAAGCAAAAAAAGATTATCCTGGAGGTATGTATTTAAGCATTGATAATCCTACACGTTCCTTACGTTATACAACAATGAATGGGGAAAAACTCATTCTTGTCGGCGGTGAAAACCATAAAACGGGACAAGGAATCAATACAATGCTTCATTATGAAGCACTATACTCTTTCGCAGAAGAAACATTTGGAATACACGAGATTTCATACAGATGGTCAACACAAGATTTAACTACTTTAGATAAAGTTCCTTACATTGGCCATATTAATGAAAATAATCCAAACATATTTGTTGCAACTGGTTATCGAAAATGGGGTATGACAACAAGCACCGCTGCAGCCCAAATATTAACAGCTGCGATTACAAAAACAAAGAGCCCTTACAAAGATCTCTTTGCTCCATCACGATTCCATTCAGATCCAGATATAAAAACATTCGTTTCCCAAAACCTTGATGTAGCAAAACATTTAATTGAAGGCAAGTTAGAATTTGTACTTCGTAAACCAGAAGACCTTGAAAACGGTGAAGGTTCCGTTGTAAGAGTAAACGGAAAACGGGCAGGTGCTTATAAAGATGATGAAGGAAAACTACATATTGTCGATACAACCTGTACGCACCTCGGTTGTGAAGTTGAATGGAATAGCGGTGATTGTACGTGGGATTGTCCTTGTCATGGCTCCCGCTTTTCAATCGAAGGAGATGTAATTGAGGGGCCGGCAGAGAAACCACTGAAACGGGTTGATGGAGAATAAGTTCCCTTAAACTAAATTTGCCCCATAGAAAGACATTGCTCTTTTTATGGGGCAACTATTTAAACACCGATAAAATTCGACAATTGAAGGATAATGTTAATTTTTAATAAATTAGTATATTAATCTATTTAAAAGAGGTGTATACTATGCAACCATCTTCTCCATCTCATCTAGAATCCACAAAAACAAACTTTTCAAACTCTATTACAAAAATTGTCGTTTTCATCTGTTGGCTATGATCTAGGTATTTACGGTGCCGCTTTACCATTACTTCTAGAAGATAAAAGCTGGGCCCTGTCTCCTGCAGAGGCTGGCACAATTATTGTAGGAATATTAATGACTCTACAATATGATCAAGTATGGAACTTTTACTTATTTGCAATCGCTGGACTTATTGCAGCCATCGCTATTTTCTTTATTCCTCAACAAAGTAAAGCTAGCTAAAACAAACCGAGCACCAATCTACTGGTGCTCTATTTCAAATAACATATCTCGAAACAAATCATTCAACTTCTCAACTTCAATGCCCCTTCCTTTTTCAATCCCCTTCACATATTCCTGGTAATACTTTATCTGCTCCTCCAAAAATTCATTTAATACTATATTTTTTGGACCAGCATCCAGCTCAACACCCGCTTTTTTCTTTACTAGCAAATCTTCAATTTCATTTAAAAGCTTTTGTTCTAGCGACAATTCATTAATGAATCGTTCAAATTCTACAGGCGGTAATATCCCTTTCTCTTCTAACCATTTACAAGCTAAAATAGGGCGCAATACGTAGAAGTACTTTTTCAACTTCACACGCTCTCCTTGTAAAAATTCACGATAGTTTTTTGAAGCCATATGTAAGTAGTGATAAATCGTTGCTTTTGGATCAAAATCGCTTTCGCTCATTTTCTGTAGACGTTCTGGGAGATCCGAGTTCTTAGAATAAAAGATCGGAGAACGGATCCATTCTAATAATGCTGGATTTGATTTCGCAAATAGTTGCAGTGCTTTTCTAATATCCCAACCACTTATATCTAAAACATCACTAATTGGATACTCAATAACATCACGCTTTTCATTTATGGATAAATACCAATCTACCGGATGAATGTATACAAATCTAACATCGTAATCACTATCTTTCGACGGGAATCCCCATGCACGGCTTCCGGATTCGACAGCAAATAAAATTTTCACATTATTTTCTTTCTCAATTCTCTCTAATTCCAATTGAATTTTATCTCTCATATGTATCATCCTCATTTTTTGATCATTTCCCTGGAAATTCGACAAATATAATCTACTTATTATTGAAGTGTTATTCTAATTTTAACATCGATATATCGTTGACCACTCCCACAGCTAAAGCGTGTGAGCTTTCCCGCTCACAAATTCTGTAACTCTTTCGTATGTAAAATAATAAATTTCTCAGAAAGCTGTCAGGTCCTTCCCGACAGCTCTACAATCACTTCATTTTTGCTGCTTGCCAACAAATTTAGCAATTCGCTCAAATTCACTCTGTATTTCATCTTTATAAGCATCTACTTTTGTAAAATCCATCGCAGTAATATAAATTCTTTCCAATTTATCTCGAACTGCTTTTGCTTTCGCTAAAAAAGACATCGCTTCACTCATTTTTGTTTTATATTGAATGGAAACATCGCGAATTTCTGTAGCGTATTTCTCATCCGTTCCCGGAGTAACAATGAGATCGTACATATCAATAATCTCATCACCTTCTCGTTCAGGAAAGTATTCATGCGGTGCAGTGCTGTCAAAGATTGCAAAACCTAATTCTCTTACAATAATCATATCAAGGCTATTTGGATCAAAGCCACAATGATACACTTCAACTTCAAAGCCTTTTTCTTCTGCTGCAGCTGCTAATTTTTTTAACATCGTCGATTTCCCTGACCCTGGGCGTCCTTTTATAAAATAGCGATGCGGAATACCTTCTGTTAAATTTGGAACAAAATCAACCGCACCTTTTGGTGTTGCTGCCCCCAAGAAGCGGTGCTTTACAACCGCTTGTTTTCCTTTGTTATCTGCAAATAACTTTTGTATAAGCTGATTTGTTAATTCATTCGCTTTTTGAAAATCAATATTATCAATATAAATTCTTTCCCAATCATCATGTATAGCTAATGCTTCTTTGAAACAAGCATATGCTGATTGAAATGCGCCACTTGCTTCTGAAATATACCGTGTAATTTCATCTTTATGTTTTCGTAATTTCTCGGAATCCCATGCAACACCTAAGTTTACATATTCTTCTACAACTCCAGGTGTTTTTGGTTCAATGATATGTGGTGCTGTTCCATCTACAATTCCTACTTTTAATTTTGGGATAATAACACCATCGATGGATTTATTATCAGAAGAACAATGCAAAAGCTCAATATCATATCCTCTTCCACCCCACTCACGCCCAATTGCTTTCATCAGTGAGGATTTCCCCGTTCCTGGACCACCTTTCAAAATAAAAAGCCTTTCCAATCCACTTACATTTTCCTCATATAAGCTATAAAAACCTCTCGCTGTATTTCCTCCAGCATAATAATTTAAAATCTTTCCTGTCACTGCCCTCACTCCTTTACCCCGCATTAACGGGCAGTAAGACTCCCACCTTAAAATTCAGCGAAGGCAAAGAAGTTAGGTGGGAGATCAACTGCCCGTAAAAGCCCGATTGGTTCAACTAATAATCAGTGGGGGATGAAGAAAACCCCCACTGATTAAAGTTTCACTTTATAGCAGTCTACTTACATAAGTTACCATATGCTGGAATCCTTAGTTGGGTGAATATCTATTTTCGTTCTTGCAATAAAAAAGCAGAGATCATCATTGATCTCTGCTTCGGTATTTTCGATTTAAATGAAAGAAAAATTGTTCAATTCGAGGACGAACCCATGCAAAATAGTCTTTATCTTTCTTTTTCGTACAAATGATTTCTTCTCCGTCAACCATTTCAACAAGCTCTAGTTCTAACAATTGCCTCGTAAATTCTAGAATGTTTACTTCTTCTTTTGGATATTCTTCCTTTAATTTCTCTTCGATCTCTCCTAATAAAAAGCCGTCACGCATCATTGCAAGTGCATCAATACAAAGTGGCGGCATTTCATATTTTTCGCCTGTAATTGTATCTTTTACAATATAATTCTTTTGCTCTTTTCGAAATTGAATGTTGTGTAAACATACAGTCGAATTTAATGTTAATTCCATCATACCACCTCTTTCATAATATCTGCATAGAAAAAAGGATGCGTATGCACCCCTCTTTTTAGTTCACGTAAAACAAAAAACTACAAACCGTTATATGAGCAAGAAGCTGCATACCGATATTTTTCTCCATTATAAACTAAGTGTTTTATAAAAAAAAGCATTCTCGAATCTTTTTATAAAATGTTTATATTTACACAACAAGAGCACTTTTCAGAAAAGTGCTCTTGTTTCTAATTTCGATATAGTTGGCAATGTTATTTCTACTTTTGTCCCTTCACAAATATCACTTTCAAATTTGATATCCCCTCGATGTTCTGCAATAATTTTGTGTGTAATAATTAAGCCAAGACCCGTTCCATTCTCCTTTGTTGTATAAACAGCTTTTCCAAGTTTATCTATTTTTTCACTATCCATACCGCATCCTTCATCCTGAATGAAAATACAAATTTTTTGGTCAATTGTTTTAGATGCATAAACCTTTAAGCTTCCGCCATCCATCATAGATTCAATTCCGTTTTTCACAAGATTTAATACTACTTGCTTTAATTGTTTTTCGTCACCATTTATATCAGGTAAGTCTTCATCTACCTGTATATCGATTTTTACATCATACTGCATTGCATAACTTTCCATTAATTGAACAACATATAACAAAATCTTTTGCATATCACACAATTGATAAGTTGTTGGTCTTGGCTTTCCAAGTAGCATTAACTCGCTAACAAACCCATTGATTCTCTCAATTTCTTGTAGCATAATATCGTAACTAACAGCATCGGTTGGATTGCGTTCTTTTTGAATTTGAGTAAATCCTTTTAAAGCTGTTAGCGGGTTTCGAATTTCATGCCCAATTGCTGTAGACATTTTTCCAATCAACACAAGATTTTCTGTTTTTTCCCTATCTTTGAGCACTGTCACAACTGTACGAACATACGACTGAAACCTCTTTAATAAAGAGTTGGAAATAATGAAAAAGAAAATACACAGTACTAAGGGGATAATAACTTTTATATCTTTTAACAATAAAGTAAAAAACGTATACTTCCCAATTACGCTGAAAGCAACTAAATAAAAATATTTTTTATTGACAAAGACCGGTGCGAAAAGTATTAGAAATATTTCTACCATATTTCCATTTTCAAATACGCGATCTGCTTTTAAATAAATCATTACATTATTGATAACATCAATTAGCATATAGCCCATTAAAAATAAATATTTAACAGCATATGTATGCCCTATCTTTTGAAGATACATGGAAGTCGGAAATAATAAACTTACAAAAATATATATCCAAAATCCTAGTCCACCCTCTGGCCATCCGACTTGTGCCTCGTTTATGTTCATTGCAGGATATATACAATGTCATATACAAATAAAATAATATAAAATAGTAATAAAAATACTTTTAAAGCTTCTTTTTCTTCCTGCATTAAGCTTTGTAATTTACTCATCCAAATAACCCCTCTTAAGCAATATAACAGTATGTTGCATTGGTTAATTCTTTAAATTATACTTATGAAATTGTTGTCAGAGCAACCTGTAACTCTTTGACCATATTTAAACATTACTTTAAATATGGATTCCTCCTCATCTAGTTATTACGTCATATAAATTTCATAATACATCGTCCCATATGAAATAGCTATTATAGATCTAAATTAAAAAACGACATAAGGTGAAACGTTAATCAGTGGGCTTTTTCTTCATCCCCCCACTGATCGATTATCAGCCCTCGCCAATCAGGCTTTTACAGGTAGTTGATTCACCTCCTAACTTCTTTAGAAAAGCGGAAGCAGCTCGCTCAAAATCGCAGGACGCCCGCGCCCTAGGCAGAGAGGCGCTTTTTACCTCGTCCGATGGGGCTAAACGACCGGAGATTCTAGCCGCTAGAGCTGGACAATGCTTTCGCTGACTCTTGAGGCTTGGTTCTTACTGCCCGCAAATAGTGGGATAAAAATAGGCTCGACCTTTTCTTCTACATATATAAAAGAAAAAGCAAGCCTTCTTAACTCCTTACGGAAAATGAACCGATTTTACATGTTTAATATTTAAATATATTTTTTCATCACGCGCCTTAACTAACTCAATATGACTATCTTCAATTTTCGTCATCTTCCCAATTTTATTTGCATGTTCTCCTAAATCAAACACCATCATTTTTCCTGACATTTTGATTAGCTGTTCTTCAAATGTTCTAGCTATTGTAATATTTAATGGATTAACTGGAAGTTCATTTTTACTGAGGGAGTACGGAATTTGATTTTCTTGATAGGGGATTAACCATTTTAGATGTTTTAAAGAAATATATACTATTTTATAAACGGGACTATAGAATACTAAATAGTCATTCATAACACCTGTAACATAACCATGGATAGAGTGATCACCCGCCACATAAACCTCTGTAAAAATCCCTTTAGCTGTGCTCAAGACTTTTCGTAGGGAAATGGACGGCGACTCGCTTTTCATGATAGAATCCATTTCTGTTCTTTGTATTTCGGCCACAAAACTCGCCATAAATTTATAATACTGAATATGATATAAGGAAATATAGATATGATCTTTTCCATCATAAATAACAACAATATCATTGCCCACATCAATTAATATTCCTTTAAACCTTTTATCACCAATTAATGTAACATAGATATATTCTCCAATATTTTTGCTTAGTTCATTCATCTGTATCCTCCCTTCTTCAAAGAGTGGCTCCCTCTCTTTCTCTCATTCACATGTAGCTAAAAAAGAATACTAAGGGGAAAGCATGTATGCAGAACGACACAATAATCTCTGTCCACCAGCATAAATAGCAGAGGGGACATCTAAACTATAGTAAAATAATAGCAATTCAACGAAAAATATTTTCCTCTTCTTACTAATACATTACTCTTCTTCATCTTTATGAGTTTGAACGATTTGATTCACGTTTTTAATGTAAAAATTAATAACGTAGATTATTTCATCACGGTTTATTACTGTAATGTACTCTTCATTTACTTCACTTAATACCCCTTCTACACTTTCTAGTCCTCCACGATTGATTTTGACCCATTTATACTTAAGGCTACCTAGTATCTCTTGAAACGAGGTACCATCCACATAATATTGCTCAATAAAATAAGGACTTAATTCTATCTCTTTTTTCTTTTTCACAACACCCTTTACATGCTGCCGTTGATAATAAATGACTTCTCCCGTATTTCCTTGTAAAATGAGATAATCATCGCCTACCTCTAACAAAACACCCGTATAGCTTTCTGGTCCTCCAAGATTTACTTTTACGCTTTGATAAACCCAGCTTTCTATTTGATTTTCAGGTAATATATTTTCCAATTTTATCCCTCCTTTTGCTTTATTACTATTTGCCTCGATTATCCACTTGATTATCTTGTTCCCCTTACTTTTTGAATATGGAACATATATTATATTTTGATTGGATTATTAGTTATTTGACTGATAGTCTTGATAGCCATATATTTCATCTTCTAGTGCCTGTATGTCATAAGTTACATTTTTAATATGAAAATGTGGAATCTGTACAATTTCCTCTTTTACAATTAATGTCACATATTCAGAAGAAACATCTTGTAGAATTCCTTCATTTTTTTCTAGACCACCACAATTAATTTTTACCCAACGATGCTTTAAAATTTGTAGTAAATCTTGAAAATCTTCACCTTCTGCAAATATTGGTAAAACTCCAATATCTGCAGCAACGTCTTTTGCATTCTTTGTAATACTTTTTAGATGTTGAAGTTGATAATAGTAAAACATTTTGTTTTCACTTAATAAAATGAAATAATCCAAATACACTGCGACCACTGTACCTTTTTGGGACTCTCGTCCACCTCGATTCACTCTAACACTTTCTCCAATCAATTCATACAGCAAGTCATTACTAATGATGCTCATGAGAAAACTCCTTTCAGTTTCTTATAAGTCGTTTGCACTGATAGTATATGTATCTATACAGGTTACGTTCTCTACGATTGTCTCATTATACAAAAATATGTTTTTAACACGGGAGTACATATACCCCTTATGTATAAAAGACTAACATGGCTTCTATCAATGCCCATCCTGATATTAGTCCTCCATCTTATACAAAAAACTTTATTATTTCATCATAAAAAATACCGTTTCAAGATGCTTATCCTACAGCTCTTGAAACGGTATTTATAAAACTGGTTCTGTATAATTTTTCATAGAATACGACGCTATAAACCCAAGAAATTTAATCTTCGTCTTTTACATCCATATCCTCTGGAATTGGCTCATTTAATATTTCTTCTACTAACTGCTTATATTTTTCCATTTGCTCTAAATGTGTGTTGAACTGTTCTTTATTCAGCAAATATTGCTCACCGTCATACAAAGCTCGAATTCGTTTTTGTTGAACTAATTCTTCAATGTAAGATTCAGGAAGATTTAAATATTCCGCTGCTTCTTTTATCGTTATATACAATGGTTTCATTCCCTTATTATTTTTTCATATACAGCATTCATCTTACTTCATTATAGGACAATTTTGTAAACAAAATAAAAAGATTTTGTAAATACAAATCAAAAAGCAGGTAGATGCATTCCATATATTGTATAATAATATAGTGAGTATTCAAAAAATATAGATGGCATTTATCCATTTACAAAAAGGAGAGTTAACATATGGCAACTCGTCACATCATTACAATGTTAGAGCAATCATTACAAGCGGAAACAACAAACACTGCCGCTCAACTTTCTAAAGCTTTACCAAAAAGAATTATTGAGCAAACAAAGACTGCAAATGAAGACGTAAACTATAATACCATTGGAGAATGGTATCAAAATCATTTCTTATTCAAGCAAGGTGATTTTCTCTGGGCTAAATATGCTTACTATGATGCATACTGCGAAGCATTCCAAAGCAAAGGGCAACTTACAAAACGTGTACGTCACATATTAGAATCTGTTGCTAGAAAACATGGAAAACAATACATTTCTTCTGTACAAAACAAACAATTTCCTGATCAGTACACACAAGGAACAGCGTAATTTTCCTTATCTCTAAAAAGAGATAAAAAAATTTTACAAATAAAATGTTCACGTCTCTGTATTCTCTTCTTTCAAAATACACGTAAAAGGCGTGACCTGAAGAAACCGGTGTAATACAAATGATAAAAAACATAGTAAACAGATAAACACCCAGCCTCCTTCCTTTCTTAATAAAGATAGGAAAGTGACTGGGTGTTTATTTGTTATCAAAAGTAATTGAAACATCTTTCATATATCTGCTATAAAAAAGATATATGAGATTTACACTCGTTTCCCCTCTGTTTTTTCTTCTATTTCATCATTTGCTTAATAAGCTCCCTATTACGCTGTTTAAATACATCATTATGTGATGATACCATTCCATATTCACTCGCATCTGGCTGAATAAATTGTTTTGCTTTATTTACAGCATTTCCAGCATCTTGGAAAGCACCCGCAATTAAATGCAATTTCCCTTCATGCTTTAAAATATCTCCAGCAGCATATAATCCTTCTATTGAAGATTCACTATTCGTACTCCCAGCAATAAAATAATCATCAGCAATTTCAACATTTAAATCGCTATTTTCCAATAACTTCATATCACGTTCATAACCGTGATTAATGATTACTTCATCAATTGGTAAATAGGAAACCTCTCCTGTTTCGTGATTAGTCAGTTCCACACGTTCAATCGCTTCATGATTTTCGCCTGCAATTAATTTCGTAATCGATGTATGAAAGATGCAGGAAACTGAGCTATTCATAAGCTGAGTAACTTGTGCTTCATGACCAGCTAAAGCATCTTTTCTATATGTTAAATAAACCTTTTTCGCAATTGGCTCTAATTCATTTGCCCAATCTATCGCAGAATTCCCACCACCTGAGACGATAACAGTCTTATCTTTAAATTGTTTTAAAGATTTTACAGTATAATTTAAATTTGATACTTCAAATCTCTCTGCACCTTCAATTGCTAGCTTTTGCGGTTTTAATATGCCGCTTCCAGTAGCTACAATGACTGTTTTTGAAAAATGTTTTTGACCAGAGGAAGTGATTAACACAAAAATCCCCTCTGGATTCTTAGTAATTGATTCTACTTTTTCATTTAATACTACTTCTGGATGAAATGTTAACCCTTGCTCTACAAGCTGCTCAATTAACCTTGCTCCAGTAACCGGTGGCAATCCCCCGATATCCCAAATCATTTTCTCGGGATAAACATGTATTTTTCCACCTAACTGTGGCTGAAATTCAATTATTTTTGTTTTCATTTCTCTTAGTCCACTATAAAACGCTGAGTAAAGCCCTGCCGGACCTCCTCCAATCACGGTCACATCAAATAATTCTTCTGGATTCATTTGTGTTCACTCCTCGACCATTCTTTTAAATGATTATCATTCTCAATAAAATATACCTTTTTTCCGTTAAATTTACAATCAAAATTACTATTGACAAGACAAAAAGATAAAATTATATTATTTAAAGAGTTAATATTGATAATCATTATCAATATGTAAGCGATTAACAAAATTGGAAGAGAAAATAACGCTTCACTTATTTATAGACTACTCAACTATTTTATGATAAAAAATCTCAATATCAAGATTTGTGGGCACAATTAATTATGAGACACCTACCTTGTTAGAAAGCTATACATTACATACACTTTATAAAAGGAGAAGAAAAATGAAAAAATTATTCATTTCACTTACAGTTCTATTCGTGCTCGTTATGAGTGCTTGTAGCAACGGCTCGACAGATAAGAAAAACGATTCAACTGCAAAGGGAAGCAAATCAGAAACAATTACATACCAATCTGAAAACGGGAAAGTTGAAGTTCCTGCAAATCCAAAACGCGTTGTTGTACTATCATCATTCGCAGGTAACGTAATGTCCCTAGGTGTAAATCTTGTTGGTGTAGATTCATGGTCTAAAATGAATCCACGTTTTGAGAATAAATTAAAAGATGTTACAGAAGTATCTGATGAAAATGTTGAAAAAATTATCGAATTAAATCCAGATTTAATCATTGGTTTATCAAACATTAAAAATATTGATAAGTTAAAGAAAATCGCTCCTACTGTAACATTCAAATATGGAAAAGTAGACTACTTAACACAACATTTAGAAATCGGTAAACTACTAAATAAAGAAAAAGAAGCAAAAGCTTGGGTTGATGACTTCAAAAAACGTGCGCAAGCTGCTGGAAAAGATATTAGAGCAAAAATTGGTGAAGATACAACTGTTTCTGTTATCGAAAACTTTGACAAACAAATTTATGTATTCGGCGATAACTGGGGCCGCGGAACAGAAATTCTTTATCAAGAAATGAAATTAAAAATGCCTGAAAAAGTAAAAGAAAAAGCCCTAAAAGATGGCTACTACGCATTATCTGCTGAGGTTCTACCTGAGTATGCTGGAGATTACTTAATTATAAGTAAAAACAACGATACGAATAATTCATTCCAAGAAACAGAATCGTACAAAAACATTCCAGCTGTGAAAAACAATAAAGCTTTTGAAGTAAACGCGAAAGAATTCTACTTTAATGATCCAATTACATTAGATTTCCAATTAGATTTCTTCAAGAAAAGCTTTCTTGGTAAATAATATAACAACAATGAGGAATTCTTATTTAAAGGATTCCTCTTCCTTTATTCTATGAAAAGAAAAGATGTGAAACTAATGACAAAAGACAATCTACGTTCCACTTCCTTTGTATACAAACTCATTTTAGGAATCATTATGTTCTTTATTATATTTATGATTGCCATGGTATTTGGCGCAGCAGATACCACTATAAAGGATGTATGGATAGCGCTGACTTCCAATGTTAGTGGAGAAAAATTCTCCCTCATCCGTGAACTCCGCTTGCCACGTGAAATTGCAGCCATTTTTGTTGGAGCTGGACTCGCTGTTTCTGGTGCGATTATGCAAGGCATCACGCGAAACCCGCTCGCTGATCCAGGGCTACTCGGGCTAACTGGCGGTGCGAATGCTGCACTCGCAATTACAATTGCATTTATCCCTTCCGTAAATTATTTTTATATGATGATTGCTTGCTTTGTCGGAGCTGCTGTCGGAGCCATTATGGTTTTCGGAATTGGTATGGTGAAAAAAGGTGGACTTTCACCTCTTCGAATTGTACTAGCTGGTGCTGCTGTTTCTGCATTCTTAATCGCTGTTTCAGAGGGAGTCGGGATTTACTTTAAAATCTCACAAGACGTATCTATGTGGACTGCTGGGGGTGTAATCGGAACATCATGGAGTCAATTACAAGTCGTTGTTCCAATTATTTCAGTTAGCATATTCATTGCAATCTTATTTTCAAAGAAATTGACCATTCTTAGCCTGAGCGAAGAAGTAGCCGTCGGATTAGGTCAAAAAATTATCGTCATTAAAATCATTCTTTTTATCGTTATCATTTTACTTGCTGGTGCTTCTGTTGCACTTGTGGGGAATATGGCATTCATAGGCTTAATGGTACCTCATATGGTCCGCCCTATTGTCGGACCTGACTATCGATTTGTTATACCGATGTCTGCTCTTGCTGGTGCTTCTTTTATGCTATTAGCGGATACACTTGGACGCACAATTAACGCTCCATATGAAACACCAATCGCTGCCATTATCGCAATCGTAGGCTTACCATTCTTCCTATTCATCGTACGTAAAGGAGGCAGATCGTTCTCATGATTCAACAAGCTAAAAAACAACGAGTAATCGTGCTTGCCTTACTGATGCTTATTGCAACAACCATCGCGATTGGAATGGGCCTAGGAGCAGCCTCACTATCTTATGATAGACTGCTACCTACACTTTTGGGCCAAGGTACATTTAAAGAAGAATTTATTTTATTTTCTCTTCGATTACCGCGAATTGTAATTACACTATTAGCTGGTATGGCACTTGCCTTATCAGGGGCTATACTGCAAGGCATAACGCGTAATGATTTAGCCGAACCTGGTATTATCGGTATTAATTCAGGGGCTGGCGTTGCGGTTGCCCTTTTCTTTTTATATTTTCCAATCGACGCAGGTTCATTTGTTTACCTCTTACCAATCGTTGGATTTATTGGTGCCTTTCTTACAGCTTGTCTCATTTACATATTTTCATATAGTAAAACAGCTGGACTTCAGCCGATAAGACTGACACTAACAGGAATTGGATTTTCATTTGCTCTTTCTGGAACGATGATTGTCCTTATTTCATCTGCTGAACGTGCAAAAGTAGACTTTATCGCAAAGTGGATTGCGGGAAACATTTGGGGAGATGACTGGGTTTTTGTGTTAGCACTCCTTCCGTGGTTAGCCGTACTCATTCCATTTACTTTCTATAAAGCAAATCGATTAAATCTCCTTGCCTTAAACGAGCATGTAGCAATCGGTGTTGGTGTCGCACTTGAAAAAGAACGCCGCTTGCTTCTCATAGCTGCCGTCGCATTAGCAGCTTCTGCCGTTTCGGTCACAGGAGGAATCGCCTTTATTGGACTCATGGCCCCTCATATCGCAAAATCTTTAGTTGGGCCAAGGCATCAACTATTTATCCCTGTCGCTATATTAATCGGCGGATGGCTATTATTACTTGCAGATACAATTGGTCGTCATATTGTAGAACCAAGTGGAATTCCTGCGGGGATTATGGTTGCTTTGATTGGGGCTCCTTATTTTATGTATCTATTATTGAAGAAATAGAAAAAATCCCTTGAGAATGTAATTACTCTCAAGGGATTTTTCTATTCATTCATCTTACTGTTGACCATACCCATCAAACTTTTTCGCCAATGTTGCCATTTCTTCCTCTGGCAACAAATTCGGCTCTCCAATACACTTCGTTTGATAGTAAATTTGTGCGCAAAACTCAATTTCCTCCGCAACAGTAAACGCCATTTTTATATTGTTCCCACCAGCCATTAAACCATGATTCGCAAGTAAGACTGCACGACGGTCAATCATGCCTTCAAAAGCTGCCTCAGCTAATTCTTCTGTTCCAAATGTTTCATAAGGTGCACAGCGTACATTCGGTCCTGCGAAAGCAATTAAATAAGATACTGCTGGAAGTTCCCATCCTAATGATGCAATTGTTTTTGCATAAGGCGAATGAGTGTGCACAAGCGCATTGATATCCTCACGCTTTCTATAATAAATAAGATGCATATCTAGTTCACTAGAAGGCTTTCTTTCACCTTCTACAATCTCGCCATCTAAATTCAATATAACTACATCTTCAGGCATTGTTTCAAAATAATCCAAGCCACTTGGGCTTATCGCAACAAGACCTTGCTCACGATTAAAGATACTAATATTACCACCAGTTCCCTTTGTTAATCCGCTAGTGATCATTTTCTTTCCATACGCTACAATCTCTTCTCTTTCTTTTTGTAGTAACATATATACATCCCCCTTGATGTGAACCTTTTGATGATTAGTTTGCTAAAATAATTGGTGTCCCATATTCTTTATAGTTGTTAATACATTCTTGTTGCAGTAGTGTCAGCGGTACAAGCTCATCTGTAATAATTTTTGTAATGCACTGTTTATTACACACTTCATAAAAGGCAATCTTTCCGAGTTTCGTATGATCCGCTAAAACAATGACTTCACTCGATTTGCTAAGCATCGCTTGCTTCGCTTCCCCTTCATCGATAGACGTATCTGTCAAACCTTCATGGAAGCTCAGCGCTTTACTGGAAATAAAAGCCTTATCAATATAAATTGCCGCTAAATACTGTTTTAAAGAAGGACCCTTGACCGATAATGATTTTCCGCGCAAAAAAGAAGGGTCTTATATTATGTTTTCAATTTGCACTTATATATTTCATAATGACTAAAATAGCTTTCTTAAGTTCTCAGTAAGCGGAGCCCTAACAATTCCCTTTTCCGTAATAATTGCCGTTATGTTTTCATGTGGTGTTACATCAAACGCTGGATTATATACTTTACTTTCTTTTGGAGCTGAATATTGTCCAAATCGATTAATGACCTCAGAAGCATCTCGCTCTTCAATTGGGATTTCCTTACCTGTTGGCGTTTTTAAGTCAATTGTCGGCGTTGGTGCTGCGACATAAAATGGGATGTTATAGTATTTTGCTAAAACGGATACACCAAGTGTTCCAATTTCATTTGCCACATCAGCATTTACCCAAGCAAACATTAAATTTGCCATCACATTCCCAACGTTATATCCCATCGGGCCATAGAAAGCAAACTCTGGATCAATCACCTTGGTAGAGTCTTTTCTTACAAATACAGAACCAGTATGTAAATCACCATGAAGTAAAGCCTGCGCATTCGTCATAAATGAAAATTTACGTTTTGCTACTTCTAGACGAAACTGATCATCTCCATTTGCGCGCTAAAGATTTGTTCATTCTTCGTTGTCGTTTTTCGATGAGTTTATTGTATCGGCTATACTGCGCTGTTCGTCCTTCACTGTCTACATACAATTCACTTTGACTATAATCTAATCCAATTACTTCTTCAGAAGTAATTAATTCTACCTGTTTTTCATGTGGACAAAACCAATCAACAGAAAGAGAAACAATGTAGTTTGTCCCTTCTCTCTTAATGGTTGCTTTTTTGATGATTCCGTCAATTGGTAATTCTCGGTGGAGATGAATCGAAATACCTTCCTGGAACTTTGGAATACATAACAAATAAGAACCATTCACTTGCGTAATTTTAATATTTCCATTTGTTTGGTTCGTCGTATAGCTGAATTTCCCTTGTTTTCTACTGTGGAATTGAGGCATACCTTTGATGTCTTTTAATGTGGGAACATATCCGATTGTTTTCATCTTTTTTCGCACTGCTTTTTTGTATTGTACAGGGCGTTTTGCATATGTCTCATTATATTTTTTAATGGCTGCCTGAAATCTCATTTTGCGTCATTATACACAAAAGAATCGTTACTTCTATCTAAATAATCGTATTTGGCGGTAATCGTTGTGTAATTCGGAACCTTATAGCGAATGAACCCACATTCAAAAGCGATAGATTCTAGATATTCATACAAACCAGCAACGTATTCGTTATACACTTTTCGTTCACATCCGAACGCCCTTTCTAATCTCGTTGCTTGTTCTTGCGAGGGGAAAATAGCGTATCGAAAGGCATAGGTAGCCCACCCATCCGGCAGTGACTTTTTTGTTCCTTTTACATGTACACCCTCTTTTGTGGTTGCCATATACGCTCTCCTCCCCTTATATTTCCATATTTATTATATCGTATAGGATCAAAATCGCGTACAAAAAACATGTAAGCGACCACCTATCGAAAATTCCTCCCCCACCTATACCTTGTTTAGAGAAAGGGCTTCTCAGTTAAAATGATAAAACTTTAATCAGTGCTTTTTCTTCATCCTCTACTGATTATTTTCACCAATCGGTTTTTAATATACATAGTCGCTTTATTTACCTATACAAAAGTATTTTTTATGGAATGACCTCACTTAAAAAGAATGACTTGAAATTTCAAATAATATTCAAATTATAATTCGAGTTATTCATCGTACCTTCTACTATAATAGAGTTAAAGGAAACAATAGATTTTACCAGTAGTTCATCCATTTCAAGGGAAAAAACCTTACATCTTCAAATCAATTGATAATTCTTTTCAATAAAGTTGTACATTCCCCTTGACAAAATAAACAATTTTATATGATAATAAATATCGAATTAGAATTATTATAGTTAATTAAAAACTTTATTTTATGAGCAAGCTAATTTATGTTGCTTAAAACCCACATTTAGGAGGAATTGTAATATGTTATTAATCGGCACAGAAGTAAAACCGTTTAAAGCGAATGCTTACCATAATGGAGAGTTTATCCAAGTTACTGATGAAAGTTTCAAAGGCAAATGGAGCGTAGTTTGCTTCTACCCAGCAGACTTCACATTCGTATGCCCAACTGAACTTGAAGATTTACAAAACCAATACGCAACTTTAAAAGAACTAGGCGTTGAAGTATACTCTGTATCTACAGACACTCACTTCACACATAAAGCATGGCATGATAGCTCAGAAACTATCGGCAAAATCGAATACATTATGATTGGTGACCCAACTCGCACAATCACTAGCAACTTCAATGTATTAGTTGAAGAAGAAGGTCTTGCTGCTCGTGGTACATTCATCATTGACCCAGACGGCGTTATCCAATCTATGGAAATCAATGCAGACGGTATCGGCCGCGATGCAAGCATTCTTGTTAACAAAATTAAAGCAGCACAATACGTTCGCAACAATCCAGGTGAAGTTTGCCCAGCTAAATGGCAAGAAGGTTCTGCAACACTTAAGCCAAGCCTTGACCTTGTAGGCAAAATTTAAGGAGTTCGATCAAAATGATACTAGATGCAGATATAAAAACACAACTATCCCAATACCTTCAGTTAATGGAGAACGATATCTTACTTAAAGTTAGCGCAGGAGACGATAACATATCTAAAGATATGCTATCTCTAGTAGACGAATTAGCTACTATGTCATCTAAGATTACAGTAGAAAAAGTTGAACTAGAGAGAACACCAAGCTTTAGCGTAAATCGCCCTGATGAAGACACTGGTGTAGTATTCGCTGGTATTCCATTAGGACACGAATTTACTTCATTAGTGTTAGCTTTACTACAAGTTAGTGGACGTGCTCCAAAAGTTGAACAAAAATTAATCGATCAAATAAAAAACATTCAAGGCGAATATCATTTTGAATCTTATATCAGCCTAAGTTGTCATAACTGCCCTGATGTTGTACAAGCTCTTAACGTAATGAGCGTTCTAAACTCTGGTATTACACATACTATGATTGACGGCGCTGCATTCAAAGAGGAAGTAGAAAGTAAAGATATCATGGCAGTACCAACTGTTTACCTAAATGGTGAATCTTTCGGAAGCGGTCGTATGACACTTGAAGAAATTTTAGCTAAAATGGGTAACGGTCCAGATGCATCAGAGCTTTCTGATAAAGATCCGTACGATGTTCTTGTTGTTGGTGGCGGCCCAGCTGGTGCAAGTGCAGCAATTTATGCGGCACGTAAAGGCATCCGCACTGGTATCGTTGCTGAGCGCTTCGGTGGTCAAGTAATGGATACTATGGGCATTGAGAACTTCATCAGCGTAAAACGCACTGAAGGTCCTAAGCTAGTAGCAAGCCTTGAAGAGCACGTAAAAGAATACGACATCGATGTAATGAATCTACAACGTGCGAAACGTTTAGAGAAAAAAGAACTTATTGAAGTGGAACTTGAAAACGGCGCTATTCTGAAAAGTAAGAGCGTAATCGTTTCAACAGGTGCTCGCTGGCGTAATGTTGGCGTACCAGGCGAAGCTGAGTTCAAAAACAAAGGTGTAGCATACTGCCCGCACTGTGATGGTCCATTATTCACTGGAAAAGATGTAGCAGTTATCGGCGGCGGTAACTCTGGTATTGAAGCAGCTATCGACTTAGCGGGTATCGTTAATCACGTAACTGTTCTTGAGTTCATGCCAGAATTAAAAGCTGACGCTGTATTACAAGAACGTCTTAACAGCTTACCTAACGTAACTGTTCTGAAAAACGTTCAAACGAAAGAAATTACTGGTACTGACAAAGTAAACGGTATTTCTTACATCGATCGTGAAACTGAAGAAGTTCACCACGTTGAATTACAAGGTGTATTCGTTCAAATCGGTCTTGTGCCAAACACAGATTGGTTAGGCGACACTGTTGAACGTGTTCGCGGTGAGATTGTAACAGACAAGCACGGCGCTACAAACGTACCAGGAGTGTTTGCTGCAGGTGACTGTACAAATAATCCATACAAACAAATCATTATTTCTATGGGATCAGGTGCGAATGCAGCTTTAGGTGCATTTGATTACTTAATCCGTAACTAATAAAACGGACGTGGATTTTAAAAAAGCAGGTGCCTTTGGCACCTGCTTTTTTGAGTTTATCAAATAGTAAATAAAATTATATCAGCGATAATTCAAATATATCGATCGTTTCTTCAATTATATCGGCGATTTTTTCAATATATCAGCGATTCGACAAGGAATATCGACTTAACGACAAATATTGATAAATATATTCTTCTTCCAACTTCTATTTTACGATCCTAATCTATAAATTAAAAACCTTTCATTCCCATTTTTCTCATAAGCCCCCGGCAATCTAACTTCCTTTTTCAGCTCAAATGCAGTTTGATTCTCTAAGAAGAAAATATAATCTTCTGAAGGGTAATATAAGATGAGATCAACATCCCTCTCCACCGCTTCTACCGAAAGCAAAATGTTATTCACTACGTTCATAAACACTTGCACAGAAAATGGATTAAAGAAATAAAATCGATTGTCACGCGGATTAATCTCATATTCTTGCGCTAAACAACATTGAAACCCAATTTTATCTTTACTATTTTTCACCTTTCTCGCGTAACGTTCACGATTTTCCATCGCTTCTTTATAGAACTCTTCATTCATTTCAATTCCCACTGCTGAAGCACCGCACTTATGATGAATATAAAAGTTTAACCGCCCTTTTCCGCACCCAAAATCTATGATCCGATCGTTACTACTTATTTCATATTGATTCAACAGTTCTTCTAGCCCGCTATATGGTGTTGGTTCATAGCGATGGTAATGTAAAGATTTATTGAATCCTTTTTGTTCTCCTACTGTTTTTATATTGAATACCGCATCATAATATTGTTCGTTCATTGGTTTGCTCCCATTTAAGAAATAATACTTTTTATTATACACCACAGAAAAAAGCCTGATAAAATCAGGCCTTTCAGGTTGTGAAGGAAAACAAGAATGGGTAAATGAAATTTTATCAGCGTTTTTTCAAATATATTGACCATTTCTCACAATATATCGGCCATTCGACAAAGGATATCGCTCAAACAACAAATACCGACAAAAAATCTGTCGGTACTCGTTTCCTGATACTCTAGAAAGCCTGATAAAATCAGGTTTTTATTTTAAAGCTTTTAACACAGTTTGCTTCAATATTTCTACCCCATCCATGATACAAGCGTGATCAAACTTCATATAAGGGTGATGTAACCCTGGTTTTAAATTGGCCCCTAACCCTAACATAACAGCTTTTACATGCGGTCTTTTCACTGTATAGTAATGAAAGTCATCACTCCCTGTTGTATAAAGTGGCGGTGTGCAACCTTCTTCACCGTATATTTCAAGAATCCCTTTACGCATAAGTTGTTCTGCCTCTTCCGATACCTCTGCTCCAGGTGCAATATCAACCCATTCATAAGAAATCTTCGTTCCCATTGATTCAGCCGACTGAATGACATGCTCTATCTTTTTCATTAACTCTTCTAGCAATATATTATTCTCAGCTCTTACGTCTAAAGCGAATTGTCCATTCCCTGGAATAATATTTAAATTGTCTCCACCAGCTTGGCATTTCGTCATTTTAACAGAGTATGATTTTTGCGGCGATAGCCATAGATTTTTTAATCCGATATTAATCATGGAAATGACGTCAATCGCATTCACACCTTGATGTGGTCTTGCACCGTGCGCATCATCCCCATGTATATTCACTTCTAAGAACCCTGCTGCTCCATGACGGATAGATGGTGCTGCTTTTTTTAAAGGTAATTCCTCAATTGGGCGTAAATGAACACCGAATAAGAAATCAGCGTCGTCAACAGCCCCTTTCTCCACCATCTTTAAAGCGCCGTTCCCTTTTTCTTCTGCAGGTTGGAAAATAAATCTAACTGTTCCGCTTTCCCAATTGACATTTTTCAACTGTAAAATAAGCCCCATCGCAATTGTCATATGAGCATCGTGACCGCAGGAATGATTCGCCTTAAATTCCCCATCTACCTCTTGCCACAGTGCATCCATATCGGCACGAATTGCAATAACCGGTTTTCCCATTCCGATTTCGGCTA
This sequence comes from Bacillus pfraonensis, assembly GCF_050768835.1. Taxonomy (NCBI): domain Bacteria; kingdom Bacillati; phylum Bacillota; class Bacilli; order Caryophanales; family Bacillaceae; genus Bacillus; species Bacillus pfraonensis. The sequence goes on from NZ_JAHCDO010000020.1 coordinate 41,875, forward strand.
TCACCCCAGGACAATCATCAAATACTTTATATGAAATTCCTTCTTCTTCTAGAAATTTAGTAATATAAGCTGTTGTCTCATATTCCTTCCAACTTACTTCAGGGTTTTCGTGTAAATGCTGAAAAATTTCAGTTAAACGCTCTTGCAGCTCTATTGTTTTCAATTTTTGTTCTCCTTCCCTAAACTCTATAAATAAAATAGTTTTTTCTAATACTAATGTTTTTAAAAATATATTGAATATTCATTCGGATGTCAAATTACTCTTCTTAATAATAAAATAACTCCTTTTTTAAGGTGCAAAAAAATATGTATTTCCCCTTATTTATAACTGAATTTTCAGTAAATTGTAAACCTTTTACATTGACGAGTGTAAGAAAATACGTTTATTATAACCATAATAAACGTCCATTTTGCGACAATTTAAAATTATTAAACAAATATACATTAGGAGGTAAAATATGAAAAAAGAAATGTCCTTTGGTATAGCTATCATTCCAATAATTATTACAATCGTTGTCATGATGATTACAATTGTAGTGCTAAAACAAAGTCCACATGTTCCGCTTATTATTGGGACAACAGTTGCATCGCTTGTTGCCTGGCGTTTTGGCTATACGTGGAAAGAAATTGAAGAAGCAATGTATAAAGGGATTCGTCTTGCACTCCCAGCTATCGTCATTATTATTCTTGTCGGTCTAACAATTGGCGCTTGGATTGGCGGCGGGATTGTTGCAACGATGATCTATTATGGTTTAAAACTTTTAACATCTTCTCTATTTTTAGTTTCCATTACAGTTATTTGTGTCATTGTTGCATTGGCGATTGGAAGTTCATGGTCAACAATGGGAACCATCGGCGTTGCTGGTATGGGAATTGGAATTAGTATGGGTATTCCTGCTCCAATGGTTGCTGGTGCGATTATTTCTGGCTCTTATTTTGGCGATAAAATGTCTCCTCTTTCAGATACAACAAACTTAGCATCCGGTTTAACAAATACCGATTTATTTGTCCATATTCGCCATATGCTTTTTACAACGATTCCAGGGTTAATTATTACTCTACTTGTCTATGCATTCTTAGGCAGAAACTTTGGTGCAAATACGATTGATACAAAAGGTATCGAAAAAACATTAAACGTATTACAAGATAGTTTCGTTATTTCACCTTTCTTATTAGTTATTCCATTAATTGTTATGGTGTTAGTTGCGAAAAAGGTACCGGCTATTCCAGCTATTCTTGTCGGCATTATTTTAGGGTTCTTATCCCAAGTTTTTGTTCAAGGTAGTTCTGTTTCAGACTCCGTCAGCGCTTTACAAAATGGTTTTGTCATCGAAACTGGAAACAAACTAGTTGATGATTTATTTAACCGTGGTGGTTTAGATTCTATGATGAATACCGTTTCCATGACCATTGTCGCTATGACTTTCGGAGGGGTCCTAGAACATACCGGTATCCTTCGAGTCATTGTAAACCAAATTTTAAAACTTGCTAAATCAGCGAAAGGACTTATATCTTCTACAATCCTTTCTTGCTTTGCTACGAATCTCACTTGTTCAGAACAATATATTTCTATCGTCGTTCCTTCTCGAATGTATGCAAATGCCTATAAAGAAAAAGGACTTCATTCAAAAAACCTATCCAGAGCTTTAGAAGATGGCGGAACCTTAACTTCCGTCTTTGTACCTTGGAATACATGTGGTGTATTTATTCTCGCAACTCTTGGAGTAGGTGCATTTGAATACGCCCCTTATGCTATATTAAATTTCATTGTACCTATCATTTCTATTTTGTATGGATTCACAGGTTTTACAATTACAAAACTTTCCGAAACTGAGAAACTACAACTGCAAAAGGAGCAAGAAACAACTTTAGAAGCCTAGTCACTGCTCTTTCGTAGCCGGATAAAACGAGTAGATAGGAATCTTTAACTCATAAATAGCGCGGGGACGTCCTTGTTGATAAGGCATTTCCTCGCCGCAAATATTTGCATATCCGTAATCAACTAATTTTTTTAAAATACGTTCTGTTGTTCGTCTTGTTACTTGTAAGTAGTCCGAAAGATCCGCTGCTGTAAATTGGAGCGATGAACGCGATTTACTAAATTGAATAATTTTTGATAAGTTTGCCGGGCTAAGCTTTGTTTCTTTCGCTATCTTTAATAGCTCAGGATGATCATTTTTAAGGCTATGTACTTTTTTTTCTTTTGGAAAAGGACCCAGCAGCTCTTTTTCATCCGTCAAAATATAACAGCAACTCTCTATTGGATGATTAGCTGCGAAACCTTGAGCAATTTTAGCATGTTGCTCTGCTTCTCTCACTGTGCTTCCGTAGCCGAATCCAAGCGCTATAGGATCTTTCGAATTGTTAAATAAAGTTTGGAAAGAACTTGTGTTAATAAACCCTTCAATATCACCACGTGTTGTATACAAAACATATGAAGTTTTATCTACTTGTCGAAATGAACCGTGAATTCCACGAGCAAACATGTTGAGATGTTCAATTGGCATATGATGTTCTGACGAGAATGATACGAAACAAACTGCTACAGTTGCTGAATTACTTTTTGCTAACTGTGCCTTTGCTTTTGCATCTTGTAACCCTTGTATCATCGATTTTGTCGGATCGAGCATTCGCTCTGCAGGAACACCACGTTCTATAAGCTCATCATAGACAGCATGAACACTCGTTAGTGCTAAATCGATTAATCCCGATTGATATTTAGAATAATGAAAGGTAACAATTTCGTTTATTTCAATCATCTTAGGAAACATGTCTTGATAACCCATAACATGCGGAGTATTCTTTATACCAATATCATGAAAAACATTTGTAACAAAAGAAGAATCCACTAAGTCAATTGAAATGCGCTCTGGACGAATGTTTTGATGATATAAAACGGAAAGTAAAGATGTCGCAAACGCCATTTCATCTTGCTGCAAGTAAACGCTTGGAATTGGCATTTGTTCTCTTATTTCTTTTGAAATATAATAGGGTAAAGCACCAGAAAAAAAGATAACATCACATGGATTTAAATGCTGAATAATTTCTGGAGATTCTTTTGGAAGAGCATAAATATAAGGTTCAATCTCTATATCTTCCATTCTGTGGGCAACAGGTAAAAGTTGTTGCATAAAATCATGTGAACCAATAACTGCAATTTTTATCACCATTTGCTCAAGCTCCTTATTACTATTTAACGACTATTTAACGTCACTATATCAAATGTACAAAAGTATTGTAAACAGGAAGGGGTCTATTCAATGAAAATTACAGCAATCCATCTCTATGCAATTCGTTTACCACTACGTGATCCATTTATTATTAGCTACGGCACTTATTATGATATGCCTTCAATTATTGTAAAAATCGAAACAGATGAAGGAATTGTCGGCTATGGTGAAGGTGTAGCCGATGACCACGTTACAAGTGAAACGTGGGAAAGTACTTTTCATGTTTTAAAACATACGTTAGCGCCAGCCTTACTTGGCATGAATCCAATGAATATTGAGAAAATACACGACATCATGAATCAAACCATTTACGGCGTCCCTACTGCAAAAGCTGCGATTGACATTGCTTGTTTTGATGTGATGGGTAAAAAGTTAAAGCAACCTGTATATCAATTAATCGGTGGTCGTTATCATGAAGAGTTTCCGATTACTCATGTTTTAAGCATCGCTTCTCCAGAAGATATGGCAGAAGAAGCTGCTTCCATGATGAACAAAGGCTATCAATCTTTTAAAATGAAAGTCGGGACAGATGTCAAAAAAGATGTGGAAAGAATCGAAGCTGTGCGTGAACGAGTAGGAAGTAATATTGCTATTCGTGTTGATGTAAACCAAGGCTGGAAAAACAGTGCAAATACATTAACTGCCTTGCGCTCACTTAAACATTTGAACATCGATTGGATTGAACAGCCTGTTATAGCTGACGATATTGATGCTATGGCTTATATTCGCTCCAAAACAGACATACCGCTTATGATTGACGAAGGACTAAAAAATTCTCGTGAAATGCGCCAAATTATCAAAATGCAAGCAGCTGATAAAGTAAACATTAAACTAATGAAATGCGGTGGCATCTATCCTGCTGTTAAACTCGCTCATCAAGCAGAAATGGCCGGCATTGAATGCCAAGTTGGCTCCATGGTTGAATCATCTGTTGCTTCTTCGGCAGGATTCCATGTTGCCTTTTCTAAAAAAATCATTACAAGCGTCGAACTGACAGGGCCGTTAAAATTCACGAAAGATGTCGGCAATCTCTCCTATGACGTACCTTTTATTCGCTTAACGGAAAAGCCTGGATTAGGTGTTGATGTGAATGAAAATATACTACATGAATTAACAGTCTTTCAAGACGTTGTTCGCTAAAGGAGGACTACAACATGAACATTCTTTATGAAGGAACATTAAAACAAAACGAGCAAAGCTTTCAAGTTACACCATTATCTTTAGAGCACATCGAGCAAATTTTATCTTTGCAGGATGTTGTAATTGAAGCATTAGAAAATAAAGCTAGCTTACAACCGCTCTCACGCGAAGAATTTCAATACATACTAGATGGTAACGGTATGATGATTGGTGCATTTATAGAGCAAGAACTGATTGCATTTCGTGCTCTTTTAGCTCCGCCTATTGATGATGAACATTTAGGGCTTGATATCGGTTTAACACATGAAGAATTAGACCGCGTCATCTATCAAGAAATCTCAAATGTTCATCCAAAGTGCCGTGGTAATGGAATGCAAAAAATATTAGCAAAAGTGATTATGGAACAATTAACACAGTCAGACAGCAAATATGATTACGTTTGTTGTACAGTTGCGCCGTTTAATATTCCAAGTTTAAAAGATAAGTTTGCGCAAGGGATGGAGATTGCGGCGCTGAAGGAAAAGTATAACGATCGTATCCGTTATATTTTCGTTAAAGACTTGAAGATAGATGAAAAGAAAGACTGGAAAGCTATTGAAACACTTCCAATGCAGGATATAGCTGGTCAGCAAGAGCTATTAGCAGATGGATATCATGGGTACAAGATGGAAGAACAAGATGGAGAGTATTGGATTCGGTATGGAAAGTAGGACAATAGCCGTTACTCCCTAATATTCAATTACTTTTCTTGATTTTGTTTATTTCAAATACAAGAAAGGTGAGGTGCCCTTCTTAAGCTATTAAGCAAAATTACACTTTTTCTAAAAAGAACCCTGATTAAAATTAGGGTTCTTCTTAGCGTTCTAGAATAGAGAAGAACCCAGAAAGAATTGATAAATAACACAACAACCTTAAAAATGCATAATCTATATAGGTATGAGTTTAATTAGCTATGGAGGTACAAGAATGATAAAATTCCAATCTTTTAACGGTACCATAACCATGATTAGTGATTTTCCGATAGGAGAAAATGAGGCAGGAGCGGGTTGTTACAAATTAATATCTGTAGATAATGGATTTGGAACTTTAGTAAATTTCGTAGTAGCACCTACTACTTACTTTGTTGACAATGTAATAGTAGAAGTAGGAGATAGGGTAACTGGATATTATGATGCAAACGCGCCTGTTCCCCTCATATACCCTCCACAATTTCGAGCAATTGTTATGGCCAAAGATACACTGGATCGAAATGTGAAAGTAGACTATTTTAACAACCAATTAGAGAGCAGCGATGGCCAATTAAGATTAAATATTTCCCCATATACTCAAATTTTATTAATAAATGGGCAACCCTTTACCAGAATTCCTATAAACCGAAACCTAATTGTTGTCTATGGCGCTACCACCAAAAGTATACCAGCTCAAACCACTCCCTATAAAATTATTGTAATGTGTTAGTGATGTATAATCATTAATCAGTATTTTAAAATGGATTCCGAGCATTTACTCTTGCTGATGAATTTAATTTTAACCACTTTGATAACGTGAAAGAAAAATAAATATAGCTATATATTCCTTCTGATTCTTCAAAAATCAACAAGAGCCTATCCACATGGAGAGGCTCTTACTCACAGTCATATATCTATTCTTCATTTTTAACAAGCCACACACTCCACATGTCCAGAGTGTATGCGGCAATACATTAGGATGTTTGTGAGTTCAGTTATAAGAGGAGAAGCAATTATAAACTAAAACTGTAGTGTAATAGTAATCGCTCCAACGATGTCACTACTAAACCGTCATCTTCCAACTTGATAGCGCTAACCAGTTTTCCATTCCCTTATAATCAGGCATTATCTTCCCAACAAGACGCCAAAAAGAGCGATCATGATTTAAATGAACCATATGGCACATTTCATGAACAACTACATAGTCAATCACCCTCGGCGGTGCCATTGCCAGCTTCCAATTAAACGTTAATTGTAGATTGGAATCACAAGTTCCCCATGTACGGTTACTATCTGAAATACGGATGGAACGTGGCTTTATTTTAAAGTTACTTTGATAAGATTTTATACTCTTCTCTACTAACGCTTTACACTGCTGGTAATAAAATCGTTTTAAAGCTTGTTTTATTTTCTCATCCTCAAGCTCTTTCACATATATATGCAGCTTATCCCCTTCAAACACTGCATTGTCTTGCCCAATACTTGCATCTTGAGAAATCTGTATCGGATATGTGTTCCCTAAATATAAAAAGCTCTCGCCTTGATTATAAGCCTTCTCCTGTGGCCCGTGCATTCTCTCCTTCATTTCCTTACGTGTTTTCTGAATCCAATCCCATTTCTCCTCTAACAATTGGACTAAGTATTCAACAGGCGTTCCTTTTGGAGCTTGTACTTCCACATTCCCGTACGAATCTACATAAAGACGTACTGATTTTTTCTTCTTATAAGTTATATGAAAATGAATTGTCTCACCTAAATATGTATGTACCATTTCATCACCTATATATATCTAATTTGATTTTCTAACATATAAATTGTGGCTATGAAGAACAGAAAGAGACTTTCACTCATTTTCTCCTTCTGTTTTTACATGGCATGGGGCGAAAAAAGGCACTGACCGCTTCTACCTATGAGCGGATCCTCTCTCCCATCTAAAAGGAATGGTTTTATGTCGGTTTTTCAATCCGTATTTATATAGCGGATTTGTTCATATTATTTTTACAAATAAAAAAGAGTAGGTTACAAACACCCTACTCTATCTATTATATCATTTACTGCTTCACCATAAATGTTACAATACTTATCCTCTATACTTTACAGCTAATCCCTTTACGAAATTCCTTGCGTATCTATCACCGCACTCTTTGTAATTCTTATGGCCTTTCTTTCTTAATAGAGCGCCTAACTCTCCTTTTGTCACCTTAACTCCTACGCTATCTAATATAGCAAGCACATCCTCACTCGTTAAAAATAGTGCTATTTTCATTTTCTTTAGAAGAAGATTATTGGCACTTTCATTACTCTGTAAAGGTGCCGCAGGTTGTCCTGGTTTCGGATCTTGTTTTCCTCTTTTTAAAGTAATAAATCCATTTAAAAATGCCTCTAACATCATCATATCGCATGTTAATACGTAATCCTCTTCGACTACATCCGCATTTTCAGCCTCATGTTGTGGACTTTTCTTTACTTTTGTAAGCATATCAACTACTTCTTCTTTCGTTACTTCCATGCCACCAAGTTTAAATATTTCCACCATATCTATATCTTTTATATCCATAGCATATCTTACTCTCTTTAATATATCATTATTGCTCATAGCCATTGCTATTCCTCCTGAAATGTTGGTTATTTATCTAACCGTCAAAGTGTATTCTCTAACGTGCTTAAAAAACTATATATATCCAACTTGATTTTCCAACATATATATCCATTTTGATTTTCAAGCACCTAAGTCGCGGCTATGAAAACAAAAGAAGATCTCCACTCGCCTTCTCCTTTTGTTTTCACTTGGCATGGGGCGAAAAAAGGCAATGACCGCTTCTATGCATGGCCGGATGCTCTCTCCCATCTAAAAAAAGAATAGGTTGATGTTCGTTTTTTCATTTGGATTTATATATTATGTTAAATATAATTTTCAAACTACTGTCCGCTAAATTAATACTTTAACATTTTATCCTGATTAAAGTTTCACTTTATAATAACATTCTCAAATATTTTTCGAAGTTAACTCCCTCTACTTCAGGAATTTTTTCCAAGGAAGTATCATGAATGGCTGCTGTTAGAAATGCCTCTGCAAGCTGTACAGATTTTTCTAGGTCCTCTCCTCGCATCATGCTTCCCATTATGACCGAAGCAAATAGATCACCTGTACCAGAATAACTTTTACCATTATACAGAATCGCGTCATAAAAGGTTTTATTCTCGTCCAAATACATATTCCCGATAAACTGCTTATCTGGATTTGCTGACGGTGGATTCACGCCAGTTATGATCACCTTAGCATCAGTTTCTTGCTGCAATGTCTTTCCAGCTTCTTCTAACGCTTTGATAAAATCACTTTCATTTAAATAGCTATATAGTTTTTCATAAGATAATCCGGTTAATAGACAGCACTCCGTTACATTTGGTGTAATCACATCTGCACATTTCACAAGTTCTCTCATTCGTACTAACAATTCTTCTGTAAAAAGTTTATAGGCCTCCCCTATATCCCCCATCACAGGATCAACAAGTAAGATGTTCTCTTTTGTATGAAATTTATCTAAAAAACGAAAAATATTATCAATTTGCTCTCGGCCAGTTACGAAACCAGTATAGATTCCGTCAAAGGTTACATGAAGCTTGCTCCATTCCTCTTCGAAATATTGCATTTTAGATGTAAAATCTTCACAGAAAAAACTTGGATAACCTGTTTGTGAAGACAATATAGCAGTTGGTAAAGGACATGCCTGCACCCCCATTACCGAAAGAACCGGAATCGCGGCTGTTAATGAACATTTTCCAAAGGATGATAAATCCTGTATTACAGCGACTTTTTTCATAATAACCTCCATAAGATCTATCCCACTTAAGCTTTATTCATATTATCACAAATGAAAAATGGAAAAAATCCCCGATAATCCCGTGAAAAACTATACCTTTCACTTTCAACTAAGTTAAAGAGCTTTCTAACACTAAAAACTTACGCCTTCAATTCTATATTCACGAGTAGAAAGCGTCTCTTATAATATCGCTTGGAAATATTCGAATTCAATATAGTTTCGTTAATCCTTTTCAAAAAACTTAAAAAAGCAGCGCCCCCTAATCAGAGAGCTGGCTGCTTTTTTTTAAAATAAGTACACATGAGTTGATGTAATTCATTTCCCTCTAACTTTTGAGAGTTACACCATTTCACTGTCCCCTGTCTCATCAACACTCGCCTCAAACTTATCAAGCAATGCACGCACTTCATCTGTTGATTTCGTGCTCATCAATTGATTTCTTAATTCAGCAGCTCCATGGAATCCTTTTACATAAATTTTGAAAAAGCGATGAAGCCCTGTGATTGAACGTGGCAGTACTTCCGCATATTGATCTTGAAGATCAAGCTGTAGTCTTAAAAGATCAAGGTGTTCTTTACTGCTATGCTCTTTTGGCTCTTTTTCAAAAGCAAACGGATTTTTAAAAATACCTCGCCCAATCATAACACCATCAATACCATATTTTTCAGCAAGCTCCATCCCCGTTTGACGGTCAGGAATGTCCCCATTGATTGTTAGTAGCGTATTTGGTGCGATACGGTCACGTAATTTTTTGATCTCCGGAATTAGCTCCCAATGCGCATCTACTTGGCTCATTTCTTCTCTTGTACGTAAATGAATAGAAAGGTTCGCAATATCCTGTTTTAAAATATGCGTTAGCCACTCCTCCCACTCATTTACCTCCTTAAAGCCAAGTCGTGTTTTTACGCTAACAGGCAGTCCGCCCGCTTTTGCTGCTTGAATTAGTTCTGCTGCAACATCTGGACGCAGAATAAGGCCACTACCTTTTCCTCTTGATGCCACATTCGGTACTGGGCAGCCCATATTAATATCGATACCTTTAAATCCTAGCTCTGCCATGCCAATACTCATTTGACGGAAATATTCAGGATTATCTCCCCAAATATGCGCCACCATTGGCTGTTCATCTTCTGTAAAAATTAAACGGCCACGTACACTTTTCATACCTTCTGGATGACAATAGCTATCCGAGTTTGTAAACTCTGTGAAAAATACATCCGGTCGACCGGCTTCACTTACTACGTGACGAAAAACAACATCTGTCACATCTTCCATTGGTGCAAGTACAAAAAATGGTCGTGGTAAATCACGCCAAAAATTATCTATCATTTCAAACTCAAATCCTCTCAATATGGTTACAACTTCAAACTCTCGATTAAAAAATATAAAGCCAAATGTTACACTTATATCATGCTTCATAACTTATTATCAAACACAAGTACATTTGTGCATTTATAATTTGTGAAAATCGGCAATGTTTATTTTAACTAAAATCGATCCTAAATGGTATGTTTATAAACCAAAAAGCAGATGGTATAGATTTTTTCTATATCAACTGCTTTTCTATTATACCAACGCAAGCCAAGCCACACACTCCACATGCGTCGTATGCGGGAACATATCAACAGGCTGAACTTCCTGCGTTTTATATCCGCCTTCTTCTAATACTTTTAAGTCACGTGCAAGTGTCGCCGGATTACATGATACATATACAACGCGCTTTGGTTTCATGTCGATGATTGTGTTTAGTAATGCTTCATCGCAGCCTTTACGCGGCGGATCGACAACGATTGTATCGGCAATTACACCTTCTTTGTACCAGTTTGGAATAACGACTTCCGCTTCTCCTACTGCAAATTCAGCGTTTGTCATGTTGTTTAATGCAGCGTTTCGATTTGCGTCTTCTATTGCTTCTGGAACGATTTCAACGCCATATACTTTTTTTGCTTTTTGCGCTAGGAATAGTGAGATTGATCCGATTCCGCAATATGCGTCGATTACTGTTTCGTTCCCATCTAACTTCGCATACTCTAATGCTTTGTCATATAGCACTTTCGTTTGTTCTGGGTTTACTTGGTAGAAAGAACGTGCTGAGATAGCAAACTTAATATCACCGATAAAATCATAAATATATTCTGATCCGTATAGGACTGTTGTTGTGTCTCCGAAAATTACGTTTGTACGTTTCGTGTTTACGTTTTGAACGATTGATTTTACATTTGGGAACTTCGCTGTAATTTCTTCAATAATCGCCTTTTTATTTGGAAGTTCTGCCGTACGTGTAATAAAGACAAGCATAATTTCCCCTGTTACTTGTCCGTAACGAGCCATCACATGGCGGAGCGTTCCTTTATGGCGCTCTTCGTTATACGCTGAGATACCGTGTTTTTCACAAATACGTTTTACTTCTTGAATTAACGTATCGTTCTCTTCTGCTTGAATTAAGCATGTTTCCATATTGATGATGTCATGTGTTCCTTGACGATAGAAACCAGCTACAAGCCCGCCTTCACGTTCTCCAATTGGTACTTGTGCTTTATTTCGATAAACCCAAGGATTCTGCATACCGAGAACAGGATGAACTGGTACATCTTGTAGTCCACCGATGCGCTGCATTACGTCACGCACTTGTTTTTGTTTTGCTTGTAGTTGTCCTTCATATGTTAAATGCTGAAGCTGACAACCGCCGCATTGGTTATAAACTGGACATTCTGCATCTTTACGATATGGACTTTCTGTATGAAGCTTCATTAAACGACCAAACGCGAAATTCTTCTTTACTTTAATAATTTTAATTTGTGCTTCTTCACCTGGTAATCCATTTTTGACGAAAATAGGATATCCTTTTACTTTCGCAACACCGGCACCATCATGTGTTAAATCTTCAAATACTACATCTATGAACTCGTTTTTTTCAACTGGTGGCGTCATTTTATTAACCATTTTCCGACCTCTCTTTTTCATAACACTGCGTTACATTTTATCATACTTACATGGTCTTTTTCTATTGGAAGAAAAAAAGCTATTGACGGTGCTTCTCTATTAATGTTACGCTACTAATAATTTAATACGGACGATGTTACCTCATATATACTCGATAATATGGATCGAGAGTTTCTACCCGGCAACCGAGAATTGCTGGACTATGGGGAAAACTAATGAATACTAGCTTTTTGTGTATACAAAGACTCATATTGATTAGCTTTCTCTCATAGATGAAAGTGAATCCATATGGGTCTTTTTTATTTTTTACTTTTCTAAAAGGTCAGACATCTTACGTATGACATAAAACTTCTCTAACTTTATTTTCATTTTGATTTCCAAGCATATAAGCTGCGGCTATAAAGAATGAAAAGTGACCAGCTCTCGCTTCCTCTTTTTGGTTTCACTTGGTACGGAGCTGAAAAAGGCACTGACTGCTTCTACGCTTGGCTGGATTCTCTCTTCAACCTAAAAAAGGATGTCGGTTTTTCAAGCATATAATCCGCGGCCATGAAAAACAAAAGGTGACCTACTCTCGTTTTCTCTTTATGGTTTCACTTGGCATGGGGCTAAAAAAGGACCTGACCGCTTCTATGCTTGGCTGGATTCTCTTTTCCCTCTAAAGGAAAGGGCTTTTATGTCGGTTTTTATGCTGGTTTTTCAATTTGTATTTATTAGTTATATAACGAGCGTTTTATGCAAAAACTTTATACGAACTTCTGAAAGGGGCAACTACATGCAATATGTAATGAGCATTATCGGTATTCTTGCCGTGTTAGGTTTATGTTTTGCTTTGTCAAACAACAAAAGTAAAATCAACTTCCGTGCAATTGCTATTATGATTGGTTTCCAAATTTTAATTGGTTGGTTTATGTTTGGCACAAAGATTGGTCAGCAAATTATCATTTTTATTAGTAAAGTTTTCAACAAGCTGATTAAACTTGGTACAACAGGTGTTGATTTCCTCTTTAACGGAATCCAAAGAGACTTTGTCTTTTTCTTAAATGTACTATTAATTATCGTCTTTTTCTCAGCACTACTTTCTATTTTTAGTTATTTAGGCGTTTTACCATTCATCGTTCGCGTTGTCGGCGGTGCGATTTCAAAAATTACTGGTTTACCACGCGTTGAATCATTCCATGCAGTGAACTCTGTATTCTTCGGTTCAAGTGAAGCATTAATCGTTATTAAAAATGATTTAAAACATTTCAATAAAAACCGTATGTTTATCATTTGCTGTTCAGCAATGAGCTCGGTTTCAGCTTCTGTTACAGCATCTTACGTTATGATGTTAGATGCAAAATATGTACTAGCAGCACTTCCATTGAACTTATTCTCTAGCTTAATTGTTTGTTCATTATTAACACCAGTTGACACACAAAAAGAAGAAGAAGTAGTTCAAAAATTTGATAGAAGCCTATTCGGTGACAGCTTTATCGGTGCAATGATTAACGGTGCACTAGACGGCTTAAAAGTAGCAGGTATCGTTGCTGCTTTAATGATTGCCTTTATCGGTGTTATGGAAGTTGTAAACTACGTAATTAGTGCAGCTTCAGGCGCAATGGGATATGCGATTACACTGCAACAAATCTTCGGTTATGTTCTTGCTCCATTTGCATTCCTAATGGGTATTCCAGCTCACGATATCATCCCAGCTGGTGGAATTATGGGAACAAAAATTGTGTTAAATGAATTCGTAGCTATTCTTGATTTAAAAGAAGTTGCAAAAACGTTATCTCCACGTACAGTTGGAATCGTTACCGTATTCTTAATTAGCTTCGCAAGTATTAGTCAAATCGGTGCGATTGTCGGTACAATCCGTGCCCTGTCTGAAAAACAAGGAAGCGTCGTATCTAAGTTTGGCTGGAAAATGCTATTTGCATCCACACTTGCTTCTATTTTATCCGCTACGATTGCTGGATTATTTATTTAATCATGAATCACCCTATCTTCTTCTATTTCGAGAGGATAAGGGTGATTTTTTCATCTCAAAAAGTGAGCATCTAATAATATGCAAAATTGCATACACCCTTTCATAAAATTTCTCTTTTATATATCAAGAGATAAATATATACTAATATTGGTCAGAAAATCTTTTTTGTCTATTTGCAGTGAAGAAATATCCAACAACAAAAACCAAAAGTGAAAAGAGTGTTCTTTAAAACTACCTTCGAAAACTACTATTTTCGAAGGTAATTTTTTTGTTCAAAAAAATTTTACACAAGACAAATTCTTTGCAAATACACATCATTTTTGTCGAATTCTCCCAAAAGAGTTATTCCCCTCTATATTCCATAGTGATATGATAGACAAGGGTATGCTTTACATAAACAATCTCTTATAAAAAAACAGATAGAGAATTTATTACATATAAGAGCCAAATATAAAAACACAATAGAAGGATGATATTATGAAGAAATATGCATGTATCGCTTTGCTTTCTTCTGCTATTCTCGTAGGTTGTAACACTAGTACTGCTAGTGAAAAACAAACAAAAGAAGCAACTTACAAGGGCAAACACGAAACGAAGGAAGTACAGACCAAAGCAGTAGAAATACCTTTAACACAAGGAATCATTTCATGGGATCCATTTGAATACAACGCAAAAAATACGACACTTTATACAAAAGGTTTAAAGGATTCATTTAAAGAAGTGCGTTACAATATTTGGCGTACAGCTGACGGCCCTGAAAGTAAACAAACCTTTGTATCACAAGACAAAGCTCGTGATTTTGCTCTCCCGTTTCATTTACAATCATTTCATTTAAAACGTGGAGAATTTCAAATTGAAACAGTGGGATTAAAAGATGACAACACAGAAGTTCCCCTAGTGAAATCTACGATTACATTCCAGCAATATGTACCTTTCCTTATGTACCATGCGATTGAAAAATACCCTGGACCAAGTGATGGTGATTTAGGTTTATATGTACCACCAGAACAGTTTGAAAAGCATATGCAATATTTAAAAGATAACGGTTATACAATGTTAACGTTTGAACGTTGGGGTGATGTAAACCGCGTCAATAAGCCTGTCTTTGTAACAATGGATGATGGTCGAAAAAACAATATGAATGCTCTTCATATTTTACAAAAATTAAAAGATGATACATTCCAACCAGCAGCAACAGAATTCCTCGTTTCAAGTACTATTGATACACCAAATCGTCTTACGACAGATGATATAAAACAAATGCTTGATTCAGGTATTTTTTCCATTCAATCTCATACTGCTAACCATACAATGATGGCTTATACAGCTAATTATGATGAAGAATTACGTGCATCAAAAGAAAAAATCGAAAATCTTACAGGCAAAAAGGTCATTGCCCTTGCCTATCCGGTAGGTTCTTATAATGATCCAGCTGTGGAAGAAACGAAGAAACATTATGAATTTGCAGTAACTACCGATTATGGAACTCATATTACAAAAGGCACGCCGAATGAACAATACTTAATTAAGCGACACTTTGTTGGCCCTAATACAACAATGGCCCAGTTCATGTCGCTTGTAAAAGAAAAATATTAATCGTTTTTTAGGCTACTTTTATGAAAAAGTAGCCTTTTCTTTACTTTTCCAACTTTAAAATCAGCTTAAATTTTAGTCTTGAACATGTAGTACCACTTTCTTAAATGTTATAATTTGTAAAAAACACATTGGAGGTTCCGATGAAATTACATGCTCTTTTTGATTTCCTACATCTATTATTTTTAAGTATAAAAAGTCATTATGTTTTTGGCATTCCTAGTTATGTATTTTTAATTCCTTTCATCTTTGTTGTCGGCTACATTGTTATCATTTGTAACAAACCCGCAAAGAGAAAAAGACTTCGCAGTAGAGAAACTTCTTAACTATTTATTTCTTTGAACTACCACCACTTTATTATAACGATATAAAGTGAAACTTTAATCAGCCCGCCCCCACCTATCTTCCTCGTTTTTTGAGGTGAGATGCTGGATAAAAGTGAATACACATTGAGTTCTATTTATATTTTTGAAATTTTCTTGTATTATGTATATAAGAAATCTTTCGAATAAAGGAGATTATACATATGTCATTTGAACAAACGTTAGAAAAGTATGCTGCTCTTGCAGTCAATGTCGGTGTTAATATTCAGCCTGGACAAACATTATCTATTAATGCCCCACTTGAAGCTGCTCCATTTGTCCGTCTTGTTACAGAAAAGGCATATAAATCAGGTGCAAAACATGTATATGTAGATTGGAACGATGAAGTATTAACACGTTTAAAATTTGATTTAGCCCCTGAAGAAGCATTCTCAGAATTTCCTGCTTGGAAGGCACATGCACGTGAAGAATTAGCAAAAGAAGGCGCTGCATTTATGTCCATCTATGCAGAAAATCCAGATTTATTAAAAGGTGTAGATGCTAAAAAAATTGCAAGTGCTCATAAAGTTGCTGGAGAAGCAATGAAAGTATACCGTGATTATGTACAAGCAGATAAAGTAAGCTGGTGTGTGATCTCTGTTCCTACGAAAGAATGGGCAGCTAAGGTATTCCCTGATGTGGCACCGGAAGAGCAGGAAGCAAAACTGTGGGATGCAATTTTCCAAGCAACTCGTGCAAACCTAGAAAACCCTGTGGAAGCATGGAAAAAACATGATGAAACATTACATAAAAAAGTAGACTACTTAAATGAAAAACATTATAAAGCTCTTCATTATACAGGTCCTGGAACAGATTTAACAATTGAACTTCCAGAAAAACATGTATGGGCTGGAGCTGGTAGCCTAAATGAAAAGAATGTACCATTTATGGCTAATATTCCAACAGAAGAAGTATTTACAATGCCATTAAAAACAGGTGTAAATGGACAAGTATCAAGCACAAAACCATTAGTTTTTGGAGGCAACATCATTGATAACTTTACACTTACATTCGAAAATGGACGTATTGTAGGCTATAAAGCTGACGTTGGCGAAGAAGCTTTAAAACATTTAGTTGAGACAGATGAAGGCTCTCACTTCTTAGGAGAAGTTGCATTAGTACCTCATGATTCACCAATTTCTAACACAAATATTTTATTCTATAATACGCTATTTGATGAAAATGCATCTTGCCATTTAGCAATTGGAAATGCTTATGCATTTAACTTAGAAGGCGGTAAAACAATGTCAAAAGAAGAGCTTGTAGAAAATGGTGCAAACGCTAGTATTACACATGAAGACTTTATGATTGGTTCTGCTGAGCTTGATATTGACGGTATTACAGCGGACGGCACACATGAACCGATTTTCCGTAAAGGGAATTGGGCATTCTAAATCAAAACTTTATAAATCCTAATGAAAAACACTCTTTTTTAGAGTGTTTTTTTATTTGGGCTGTGGAAAGTCTTTGACGCAAGATGGTAAATAAAATTTTATCAGCGATTTCCCAAATATATCGACCATTTCTCAAAATATATCGGCGCAATTTCAAATATATCAGCAATTCGACAAAGGATATCGACTAACCGACAAATAACAACAATAAATAAGAGACTGCCAACTCTTATTTCCCAACAAACAAAATAAAGTAGCTATCTTCCGTAGAAGATAGCTACTAACAAATAGAAATTACAATCCTAACGAAATATATTTAATTTCTAAATATTCCTCGATTCCAAAATAACCGCCTTCACGACCAATCCCACTTTCTTTAAATCCACCAAATGGAGCTTGTGCAACGGATGGAAGTCCATCGTTCAAGCCAATAATTCCATATTCTAATGCTTCACTAATTTGAAAGGCTTGGCTAATATCTTTTGTAAATACATACGCCGCTAAACCATATGGCGTGTTATTCGCACGCTCAATGACTTCTTCTACCGTTTCAAATTTCGCAACTGGTGCAACTGGACCAAATGTTTCTTCATTCATACATAACATTGTGTCATTGGCGCCTCCAATGACCGTTGGCTCAATGAAGTGACCATTTAATTCTGTAAGTGTTTGGCCTCCATACAGAATTTCGCCACCTTTTTTAATTGCATCTTCAATATGTTCCTGTACTTTTTCTACAGCATTGGCATCGATAAGTGGTCCTACAGTCGTACCTTCTCCAAATCCATCACCTACTTTAAGCTGTCCTACTGCCTTTTGGAATTTCGCTGCGAACTCTCCATACACCGCTTCTTGCACAAATACACGATTTGTACATATACATGTTTGCCCAGCATTACGGAATTTCGAACCAATTACTGCTTCTACTGCTTTATCTAAATCCGCATCGTTCATTACGATGAATGGAGCATGACCACCTAGCTCAAGCGAAACTTTCTTCATCGTTTTCGCAGCTCCACACATTAATTCTTTGCCAATTTCAGTTGATCCTGTAAATGAAACCTTTCTTACGCGTCCATCTTCCATCCAAGTATCGGCAATTGCCTTTGCACTACCTGTTACAATGTTTAAAACACCTTTTGGGATATCAGCTTCATGTGCAAGTTCAGCTAATTTTAATGCTGTTAACGGTGTTTGACTTGCAGGTTTTACAACTGCTGTACAGCCTGCTGCAAGTGCTGGGGCTACTTTTCTTGTAATCATTGCCGCTGGAAAATTCCATGGGGTAATCGCTGCAATAACGCCCACAGGTTGCTTCGTTACTAAAATGCGTTTATTCGGGTGAGAAGCTGGGATCATGTCACCGTATACTCGTTTCCCTTCTTCCGCATACCACTCTACAAAGCTATTTGCATAGTTCACTTCCCCAAGTGCTTCTGCAAACGGCTTTCCTTGTTCTTTCGTCATAATCGCTGCAATTTCTTCTTTGTTTTCATCAATTAATGTAAACCATTTTTTTAATTTTTGTGCACGGTCAGCTGCCGTTAATTTTGACCAAGATTTAAAAGCTTCATGTGCGGCATCTACAGCTTGCTTTGCCTCAGTGACCCCACCTTTTGGAACAGTTGCAAATACTTCCTGCGTCGCCGGATTATTAATCTCAATTTGTTCCTGTAGCTTAATCCATTCTCCATTTATATACATCGCTTTTTGATCTAAGTTTACATACGTCGCTTTTTTATCCAATGTTCTCTTCCTCCTTTATATTCTCTTCATTTTCTAAGTTGTTTCCTTCATACTTACCGAAAATCATTCTAACAAAGAAATAGCCTCCAAAAACTACCCAGCCTAATACCATTAACCACTCATATGGCCAAATTAATGCAGCTGGCATTCCAGGCATATATAGCAAAATAAACCCAATACTTAGGATCGTTGCAATACTTCCAACAACTTTTCCTTTTTTCACTTTGAATGGTCGCTTCATATTCGGATCCTTTTTACGTAGTACTAAAAAGGACAGGCTAACTAATAGATAAGAAACAACAATGCCAAGCCCACCAGCATCTACAATCCAAACGAGTGCTGGTCTTCCTAGTAATGGTGCAAAGAATGAAAGCATCCCTAAAAATATAATAGCATTTGAAGGTGTTTTATATTTTGGGTGGACTTTCCCAAACCAAGCTGGAACCATTCCTGTTTTCGCCATTGCATATAAGACGCGACTACCCCCTATAATAAAAGCATTCCAACTTGTAATAATTCCTGCTAATCCACCAAAAATTAAGATATTCGCAAAGATTTTCGAACCAAATACAGCTCCCATTGCATCAGCTGTTGCTAGTTTTGTCTGCATTAATGTATTTTGATCTAACGCCATCGATACACCTAAAGCAATTAAAAGATAAAAAATGACGGCACAAACGACAGAGAAAATTAAAAGCTTTCCAATTTCTTTGAACGGAAGATTAACTTCTTCTGCTACTTGTGGAATGACATCAAAACCAACAAATAAAAACGGAACCATAATAAGGACAGCCATCACACCGCCCGCACCGTCTATAAAAAACGGTTCTAAGTTTTTCGTATCGCCATTCAAGCCAGCACCAAAGACAAGCATGATACCTGTCGCGACAATGAATATTGTAAATACGCTTTGAAATACCGCTGCTGTTTTTACCCCAAAATAGTTAATAGCTGTAATAAGGAGTGCTCCCCCCATCCCAATCATTGCCCATGTTAAATATACATCCCAGCCACCAATTGTCCATAAATATATGCTTTGATAGTCTGGTAGTACATAGTCTACAACGGTTGGAAGTGCAACAGCCTCAAAAGTAACAACTGATACATAGCCTAGTACCATTGCCCAAGAAGCAATAAAGGCTGCCTTCTTTCCAAATGCCTTATATACATATAATAAACCGCCGCCAGTTTCTGGCATAGCTGAGGCAAGCTCAGCATATGTTAATCCAACGAAAATAACAAGTAATCCGCCTATAATAAAAGCAATAACTGCCCCCATAGAACCAGCAGACGTAACCCAATCCCCCGAAAGTACAACCCACCCCCATCCAAGCATTGCACCTATCGCAAGGAAAAGAACATCAAAACGTGATAGTACTTTTTTAAGTTCCTTCTTCTCTCCCAACTAAATATTCCTCCCCTATAAACTTCTTAATTTTCCTAGTAGCTGCAGATTGACTTATTTTCAGGAATTCTGCGACTTTATAACTTGATCCATGTGTTTTATACGCTTTAAGAATAATATTTCGTTCTACTTCTTCCAACATTTTATAGAGGCTTTGACCGGATTGCTCAACTGTAGATTCCTGCATAGATATCGGTAAGTCTTCTATCATGACAATGTCATCAGCAGTAATGACAATCCTTTCAATTACGTTTTCTATTTCTCTATTATTTCCTTCCCAAGGATACCCTACGAGTATTTGTAATGTGCTAGGTGCTAACTTTACATCACGTCCATATTTTTCATTAAAATGTTGTAGGTAATGATAAACTAACGGTAAAATATCTTCTGTTCTCTCGCGCAGCGGCGGAATTTGAATCGGTATGACATTAAGACGATAATATAAGTCTTTCCGAAACGTCCCTTGCTTTACCATTTCAGCTAAATCCCTATTCGTAGCTGCCACAATTCGAACATCTACTTTTTTTAGTTCTCTACCTCCTACTGGGCGGAATGTTTTTTCTTGTAGCACTTGCAGCAGTTTCGCCTGAATTTCAAGTGGCATTTCACCGATTTCATCTAAAAAAAGAGTCCCTTTATGAGCTAACTCCAAAATGCCCTTTTTCCCTTCGCGATTTGCGCCTGTAAAAGAACCACCTGAGTAGCCAAACAGTTCCGATTCAATTAAGTTTGTCGGTAATGCCGCACAGTTAATTTCATAAAACATTTCATTTTTGCGATGACTCACTTCATGCAAATGACGTACTAATCTACTTTTCCCTACTCCAGTCTCACCTAAAATAAGAACTGTACTATCTACCATAGATACTTTTTTGATTGTTGCGACTATTTTTTGCATAGCTATACTTTTAAAAATAAGTCCTTCATATTCATACGTTTCTCTTAACTCTTTTTTATATGTCTTTAACTGATTATCCATCTCCTCTACCTTTTTTCGTAATTGATAGAGTTCCGTAAGGTCACGAGAGTAACTAATCACCCTTCGTAAATTCCCTTGTTCATCAAAAACAGGTCTTGTTCGAACGTGCAAATACTCTCCCGACTTTGTTGTTTGAACAAGTTCAATTGGCTTTTTCTTCTCAATTACTTCCAATGTTGCAGATGGATAAAAAATCCCTTCTTTTTGCAGCTCTTTTACATGTTTTCCTACTAGCTCTTCAGCAGATAATTGATAGTGTCTTTCACATGTGCTATTTACACGGACAACAGTCCCTTTCTCATCCGTAACAAAAATCTCATCAAATGCATATTCAAACACATCTTTTAAATCCATAAATGCTCGTTCCTTTTCTGCAACCATTCCAGCCACTCCTCAAATTCAGGGTCCATTGCTTCACTTTATTATTACTTACATTTCATTATAAAGTGAAATCTTTATTTAAGGGAATTTTCTGTATTTTTTTCGAACAGAGTAAACTAGAATGATTGCACATTTGTTGTAAATCCATTTTGATTTTCAGGCAGATAGGTTAATGCCATGAAAAAAACAAAAGGGAATCCGCACTCATTTTCTCTTTTTTTACTTAGCATGGGGTAGGAAAAGGACCTGACCACTTCTATGCATGGACGGACGCTCTCTCCCACCCAAAAGGAAAGGTTTTATCTCAATATTATTTACACACGAGCGATATCTGCTTGCTCATAACAAGCTTGCAAGGAATCTTCAATAATTGTAAGCCCTTCTTCCAATTGCTCATCTGTAATAACTAGTGGCATTAGGACACGAACTACATTCCCATACGTTCCAGCAGATAATAAGAGCAGTCCACGTTTATTTGCTTCAGCACATAAACTTGCTGTTAATGCTTTATCTGCCTCTTTTGTTGTACGGTCTTTAACAAGCTCAAACGCACACATCGCTCCTAAACCACGTACATCACCAATACAGTTATACTTTTTCTTCATTTCCTCAAAGCGATCCATTACAGCTTTCCCTACATGCAGAGCTCGCTCATTTAATTTTTCATTCTCGATAATATCCAAAACAGCTAATGCTGCAGCGCATCCTAATGGACTTCCAGCGTATGTTCCACCAAGTTCTCCTGGTGCTGATTCATTCATAATTTCTTTTCGCCCAATAACTCCACTAATCGGTACTCCTGCCCCTAATGATTTCGAAACAGTAATTAAGTCTGGAACGACATCATAGTGATCAATGGCAAAATATTTTCCTGTACGGCTAAAGCCTGTTTGAATTTCATCAGCTACAAATAAAATGCCATGTTCAGAGCAAAGACGGCGCACTTCTTGCACAAACTTCTTACTTGGAACGATAAAACCACCTTCGCCTTGAACAGGCTCCATTACAACAGCAGCTATGCTTTCTGGGGCAACTTCTGAGATTAAGAAATTCTTGAATTCTTCGATAATAAAGTTATCATATTGTTCATCTGTTAAACCTTCTGGACGACGGTATTCATATGGGAATGGTGCTTTATATACTTCTGGTGCAAATGGACCGAATCCAAATTTATAAGGCTTTACTTTACTTGTCATCGTCATTGTCATCAATGTACGACCGTGAAATCCCTTCGAAAACGCAATAATGCCCGTTCTTTTCGTATACTTACGAGCAATTTTCACGGCATTTTCAACCGCTTCAGCACCACTATTTAAAAACAATACTTGTTTCTCAAAGTTTCCAGGAGCTAATGCAGCAAGCTTCTCTGCTAATTCAATATATGGCTCATACATCATTACATTAAAGCCAGTATGAATATATTGATCTACTTGTTTATGAAGCGCCTCTTTCACAGCAGGGTGGCAATGTCCTACGTTAATTGTTC
The DNA here is from genome assembly GCF_050768835.1 of Bacillus pfraonensis. Classification (NCBI taxonomy): domain Bacteria; kingdom Bacillati; phylum Bacillota; class Bacilli; order Caryophanales; family Bacillaceae; genus Bacillus; species Bacillus pfraonensis. Next base: position 65,055 of record NZ_JAHCDO010000020.1, read on the forward strand.
CAATCGCTCCTGCAAAATCGATAAATTGATTTCCATCTACATCTGTTACAAGCGCACCATCAGCTGACTGTACGAATGTTGAAATCCCATTACTCACGCCCCTTGGTACGATATTTTGACGGCGTTCTAATAAAGAAGATGCTTTCGGTCCTGGAATTTGTTCATTTACTTTAGCGAATTTTGTATTCATCGTTTCTCCCATCCTTTTCTATGCTATGATTTTCTTTTTCTATATTGCAAGATGTATGCCAACTTATAAATGCGCTAACTTTCTAATCTTCTCAGTATTTCGACATAAAAAATAAGTCTATATCGACTTAATACGAGTCGATATAGACTTATTTTATTTATAGATTAGACTTTTCTCGTTCCCAAATCAGTTCTCCAGAATCAGAAATGAAATGCCCAACAGAATCTAATACAATATCTGCAAGTGGTGCTAATGTTTGAAGATCACCCGTCCCCGAAAGAACTCCAATCGCATAACAAGCACCGCTATTTTTTGCTAAATGTAAATCTGTTGGCGTATCCCCAACAACTACTACCTCCCTTGGGTCTAACCCAAACTCTTCACAAAATGATTCTACAATTTGCTTATCTGGTTTTTGGGCTGGAAATGTATCTGAAGCTACAATATAATCAAAAAACGTCTCTAATTGACACTGCTTTAAAAAGAGTTCTGTTGGTGCAAAATCATCCGCAGTCACAATACCTAAAATGAGCCCTTTTTCTTTCAATACTTGTAAAAGTTTTGGTAAGTCTGCTGTCATTCTCATATGTGAACGATGTTCGTACATAAGAGTAAATAGTTTTTCACTTATCCAGTGATGCATATCACTCTCTTTAACAGACGGTATATACTTACAACAAATTTTCGCTATATCGTGGCTTGTTCCTGCTGCCAATACACTACGTGGATGAACGAATGCCCCTTCAACACCAATTTTTTCTAAAATAGTTAACCGTAATGATTGAGGTAATCGATGTAGTTCTACAAGTTCAGCTACAAGTTCTTCTGCTACCTTTATCCAAATTGAGTGAAAATCCATTAACGTTCCATCTTTATCAAAGAGTATTGCCTTTATCTTCTCCATAACACCCTACCTTTCTGCCCTTTTCACATTCAGTGTAGCAAGTAAATGTGGATGTAAGATGAACGGATTGTAAAAATACCATAAAAATCAAACCAACTCCCAATTTACAATTCAAATCTAGTCTAATCGTTTGGCGATTTTATTACGATACTATCAATTTTTATTTATAAAAAGAAAAAACAGAAGTTTTAGCAATAGAGTTTATTAGTGGAAGATGATAAATGAAATTTTATCGGCAATTTTTTCAAGATATCAGCGATTCGACAAAGGATATCGATCTTGCGACAAATAGCAATAAAAATAAGAACCTGCTGCCTTCCTTGTTCCCCTCTCCTGAACATAAAAGAGGATGCCTTTTATAAGGCATCCTCTTTATGTTCAGGAACAAATAGTTCAAGACAATGATATATATTTTCAAATTCCATCGGTGCATCTCCGCCATATTCACCATCTAGATTAATCATTAATTTATCCGGTGAATGAACCTTAATACGATTTGCCTGCGTATATAACACCTTTGGATTATTAATATGCTCACCGCGCTGTGCTTGTGTTGCTGCTTTAATTAAATCAGCAATAGAGCCCTTCTTTAGCACTAATAAGTCAAATAACCCATCATTAATAGATGCATATGGTGCAACCTTTTCAAAACCACCAACAGAGCGCGTATTCGTAATTAAAAACATCGTAATTTCTTCTTGTAATAGCTTGCCATCATACTCAATTTCAACATATGTTGGATGTAATGATGGCAGCATTTCGATACCTTTTAGATAATAAGCAAGCTGCCCCAAAACTGTTTTCAACTTACTTGGTACTTCATATGTTAATTCTGTAATGCGGCCACCGCCAGCAATGTTAATAAAATATGTATCGTTTGCTCTGCCTAGGTCTAGTGGAACAGTCTTACCTTCACAAATAATATCTGCTGCCTCTTCAATAGAACGCGGTACACCAATTGCACGTGCAAAATCATTTGTCGTCCCAACTGGAATGATACCGAATTTCGGACGATGTTCATGCCCTACTAAACCATTTACTACTTCATTTAACGTCCCGTCACCACCTGCTGCAATAACAACATCAAACTTACGATCCGCAGCTTGCCTCGCTGCCACAGTCGCATCTCCAGGACCAGTTGTTGCATGACAAGATGTTTCATATCCAGCTTGTTCTAATTTTTGTAATACTTCTGGCAAGCTCTTTTTAAACAACTCACGACCAGAAGTAGGATTATAAATTATTCTTGCTCGCTTCATCATTCATTAGCACAGGAAATTTCTGATTCATAGAAAAAGAATATACCGAACCCTTATTCAGCGTTCCTATGCCTACCTCCTCTCATCTTCCTATCCTTCTTTTATCCCGCTCAAATAGGCAGTAAGAACCCGATTCGTGTAACCCTCCATTAGTACATGTTCACTAACGAAGGTTTTGCTTTATTTGACCAAGAAATATATCTTTCCATTCTTTATTACTTCTCATTGTTTCATAAAAAATAAATATAACGAATAATAAGTATCTATTATTTCACGAGATGAAAAACTCTCTATGTCTAGATTTATCATTATTCCCACCTTTTTGCAACTATCATACCATAGTTGCTATATAAACATTTTCTCACTTTTGTCAGTTAATCAAACGTTTATTTAAATATTTTCTTAATTTAAACAAACGTTTGATTAACTCAGAAAAAACACCCAAATATGGGTGCTTTCTCTGTTTAATCTTTAATCGTTTAGCTTATCGCTTATTGATTTCTTCTAATAAGATCTTGTTAACAAGTGGTGGGTTAGCTTGTCCTTTTGTTGCTTTCATAATTTGACCAACTAAGAAGCCAATCGCACGATCTTTACCGTTTTTGAAGTCTTCAATAGATTGTTCGTTATTATCAAGAATTTCAGTTACAATTTTACGAAGTGTGCCTTCGTCAGAAATTTGAACAAGACCTTTTGCTTTAACGATTTCTTCTGGGTCTCCACCTTTTTCAATTAATTCGTTAAATACTTTTTTCGCAATCTTAGACGAAATTGTACCTTTTTCAATTAATTGAACCATTTTAGATAGACCAGCTGGCGTTAATGCTACGTCTTTTAATTCTTTTTGTTGTTTGTTTAAGTATGCAAGTACTTCACCCATTAACCAGTTTGATGTTAATTTCGCGTCTGCACCATCTGCGATTGTCGCTTCAAAGAAATCAGACATCTCTTTTGTTAACGTTAATACGTGTGCATCGTAAGCTGGTAAGCCAAGTTCTTCAACATAGCGTACTTTACGAGCATCTGGAAGTTCTGGAATAGAAGCACGAACGCGTTCTTTCCACTCATCATCAATGTAAAGCTCAACTAAATCTGGCTCTGGGAAGTAACGGTAATCGTCAGACCCTTCTTTTACACGCATTAAGATTGTTTTCTTCGTTGCTTCATCATAACGACGTGTTTCTTGTTGAATGATGCCACCAGATAATAACTCTTTTTCTTGGCGTACTTGTTCATGCTCAAGACCTTTTTGTACATAAGTAAATGAGTTTAAGTTTTTCAGCTCTGCTTTTGTACCAAACTTCTCTTGTCCTACTGGACGAAGGGAAATGTTTGCATCACAGCGAAGAGAACCTTCTTCCATCTTACAATCAGATACGCCTGTATATTGAATGATGGATTTTAATTTTTCTAAGTATGCATATGCTTCTTCTGGCGTACGCATATCTGGCTCAGATACGATTTCGATTAACGGCATACCTTGGCGGTTGTAGTCTACTAATGAGTATCCTTCACCTGTATGCGTTGATTTACCTGCATCTTCTTCTAAGTGAAGACGTGTAATACCGATACGTTTCTTTTTACCACCTACTTCGATTTCAATCCAACCATTTTCTCCAATTGGCTTATCGTATTGAGAGATTTGGTATGCTTTCGGATTATCTGGGTAGAAATAGTTTTTACGGTCAAATTTTGTTTCTGTTGCGATTTCACAGTTTAATGCCATTGCAGCTTTCATTGCAAAGTTAACTGCTTCTTTATTTAGAGTCGGAAGCACACCAGGATATCCTAAGTCAATTACACTTGTTTGTGTATTGGGAGCCGCTCCGAATTCTGTTGGACTCGCAGAGAAAATTTTCGAATTTGTTTTTAACTCAACGTGAACCTCTAAACCGATAATTGTTTCAAAATTCATCTATGCTCGCCTCCTTACAGACTTGCTTTTTTTGTATGATAATCTGTTGCTTGCTCAAACGCATGTGCAACACGGTAAATTGTCGCTTCATCGAAGTGTTTACCGATAATTTGTAAACCAAGTGGCATGTTGTTCGCACTAAATCCACATGGAACAGAAATTGCCGGAACACCTGCTAAGTTTACTGGGATTGTTAAAATGTCGTTTGCATACATTGTCATTGGATCGTCTACTTTTTCCCCTACTTTAAATGCAGGAGTTGGAGTTGTTGGTCCAATAATAACGTCATAGTTAGCAAATACGTTTTCAAAATCATTTTTAATTAATGTACGTACTTGTTGTGCTTTTTTATAATATGCATCATAGTAACCAGAGCTAAGAGCAAATGTACCAAGCATAATACGACGTTTTACTTCGTCACCGAAGCCTTCGCTACGCGTGTTTTTGTAAAGGTCCATTAAGTTATTCACATTGTCAGAACGAACGCCATAACGTACGCCATCAAAGCGTGACAGGTTAGCAGACGCTTCAGAAGAAGAGATTAAGTAGTACGTTGCTAAAGCATATTTAGAGTGCGGAAGAGATACTTCTTCCCAAGTTGCACCCATACCTTCTAATACTTTTAAAGCAGCTAGCACTGACTCACGAGCTTCTTCGCCAACACCTTCTCCTAAGTATTCTTTTGGTACAGCGATACGTAAGCCTTTTACATCGCCTGTTAAACCAGCTAAGTAGTTACCAACTTCAATATTTGCAGAAGTTGTATCCATGCGATCAACACCTGAAATTGCTTGTAATAAGTATGCATTATCTTCTACTGTACGTGTAATTGGTCCGATTTGGTCAAGAGAAGATGCAAATGCAACTAAACCAAAGCGAGATACACGTCCATAAGTCGGTTTTAAACCAACAACGCCGCAATATGCTGCTGGTTGACGGATAGAACCACCAGTATCAGATCCTAAAGAGAATAGCACCTCTCCAGCCGCTACTGCTGCTGCAGAACCACCACTAGATCCACCCGGAACATAGTCTAAGTTCCATGGATTTTTTGTAGCGTAGAAACCAGAGTTTTCATTTGAAGACCCCATCGCGAACTCGTCCATGTTTAATTTACCGATTGTAATTGTATCAGCAGCTTTTAGCTTTTGAACAACTGTTGCATCATAAATTGGATCGAAGTTCGCTAATATTTTGCTCGCACAAGTTGTACGAAGACCATTTGTTACAATGTTATCTTTCACACCGATTGGCATACCGAATAGTAAACCATTATCTTCAGCACCAATCTTCGCATCTAGTTCTTTTGCTTTCGCACGTGCATTTTCTTCATCTAATGTAAGAAAAGCTTTAACATTATCTTCAACATCCGCAATACGCTTGTAAGATTCTTCTACTAAATCCGTAACGGAAATTTCTTTGTTGTTTAATTTTTTATGTAACTCTGATACTGAATGATCAAATAATGACATCGAAATTCCCCTCCTCTATTCTAATACTGCTGGAACACGGATTTGATTATCTTTGTGATCCGGTGCATTTTTTAATACTTCTTCAACTGGTAAACCTTTTTCTGGCACATCTTCACGCATAATATTTTTCATCTCTAATACGTGAGTTGTTGGTTTAACACCTGTTGTATCTAATTCATTTAACTGTTCTGCAAATGTAACAATTGCATCTAGTTGTTTTTGAAATTTTTCTGCTTCTTGATCTGTAATTGCAAGACGTGCTAAATGCGCTACATGCTTTACATTCTCAACGGAAATTCTTGACACGGCTAGGCCACCTCCATAATATATCGTTCAATCTACAATACTATTGATGATACCAAATTTTCAGTACTTCAAGCAAGTCAACACACGGTACTTACAGCATTTTTACATAAAAAAAGAAAGGCTTCTGCCTTTCTTCTCACTTTATTGTTTATTAATCAATTTTTTTTGTTAAAAATAACACACATATTAAATCGTATCCTTTGACACTAAGTGTTTCACTTCATGTATAAATGCCAAGTAACATACTGGAAAAAGCACAAACAAAGTTGATGCTAACAAGGAAATAGCTTGGATATTTCCTTGTTAGCTTTATATCTATGATAGATAAGTATATTACTATTATAAGATTTCTTTTTCATTTAGTCTGAAAAAGCAGGCAATAATTATTTGACATTTATTTGCAATAAGCATAGAATAAAAATAAATATTACGAACCTCGAAATATACGGGAGTGGAAATAATTGTTGCAATACGAACACTTTTTAGACTTACTGCTAGATAACGCCAAGAAGCTTTTCTATCCAGAAGAATGGGTAAGCCTTGATTTATCGCTTTCTAAAACGGAGGTATTCTGTCTATTATGGATGGAACGCAATACGGATATTACAATGACAAAGATCACCGAACTTCTTGACATTCCAATGAGCACGACGACAGGTGTCGTGAATCGACTTGTGAAAAAAGGATATATCGAGCGCTATCGGAATGAAAATGATCGACGCATTGTACTCATTCGTTTAACTGAAACTGGCGTACAACTCGTTCAAGAAGTGAAACAAAATGCTGCTCATTACTTTAACCTTGTGACAGAAGCATTATCAGAAGAAGAGAAGGCATTCTTACTACAAATCTTCCAAAAGATTATGAATCACATCGCTACGTCACAACAAAAACAAATCGAAAAGCTTCCTACACCTAAGATGAAAAACATTCCGATTGAATAAAGCCCTTTATGGGTTTTTGTTCAAATTATTATTTCGACATTCGTAATATTCGACAACCGAAACAAAGGGGATATAAATATGAGAATTATTTTGTATACAGGTAAAGGCGGCGTAGGAAAAACTAGCATTTCAGCAGCAACGGCACTTCAAAGTGCAAAACAAGGGTTAAAAACATTAGTCATGAGCACGGACCCAGCTCATAGCTTGGGAGATTCATTCGGCATAAAATTATCTTCTGAACCACTAGAAATTCGTGAAAATTTATGGGCGCAAGAAATCAATACAATTTATGAAATGGAAAAAGGTTGGGGGAAATTACAAAAATATATTACATTGCTATTCACATCAAAAGCAGCTGACGATATTACAACAGAGGAGTTAACAATGTTTCCTGGTATGGAAGACTTAATTAGCTTACTCCGTGTACTCGATTACTATAAACAAAAAACATATGATGTCATCATTATTGACTGTGCACCAACTGGAGAAACGCTAGCCATGTTAAGCTTTCCTGATATGCTCGGCTGGTGGATGGAAAAACTCTTTCCGATCAAAAGAAAAGTTTTAAAAGTTGTCCGTCCTGTTGCACAACCACTCCTCGGCGTTCCACTCCCTACTGATGATATTATGGACGAATTAACGAATACGATTGAACAGCTAGGAGAAATGCGAGATATTTTATCTAATCGAGAAGTGACAAGTATTCGCGTTGTTGTCAATCCAGAAAAAATGGTTATTAAAGAAGCACAGCGTAGTTTCACCTATTTAAATTTATATGATTATAACGTCGATGCCATCATGATTAACCGTGTCATTCCTGATACTGTTACTGACTCCTACTTTCAAGCATGGAAAGATGCTCAAAAGAAATATAAAGCACTAATTCAAGACAGCTTTCAACCACTTCCTATTTATGAAGCTCCAATGTTTGAGCAAGAAGTAGTTGGTTTACCGATGTTAGAGCGTGTAGGGTATGCTTTATTTAAAGATGACCTCAATCCAACGGAAGTAAAATTTAACGGTCGTACACAGTATGTCAAAAAAGATGGAGATGAATATATCTTTGTTCTCTCTATCCCATTCTCTGATAAAAGTGAACTATCCTTAAATCAAAAAGGTGATGAACTCATCATTCGCGCCGGTTCTGTCAAACGGAACATTACGTTACCAAAAACATTAACGCATTTATCCGTTCAAGGTGCAAAATTTGAAGGCGATGTATTAAACATTCGCTTTGGAGGTATGGTTCATGCGTGAGGAATTATTAAGAAAAATCATTCAAACCAAATTAAAAGTTGGGATGTATATCATAAATGAATTACCTACTCCAATTCAGCAATCTGCAAAAAAAGCGCTAAGTATTTTACAAGAAGAGCTTTCTTCTTGTATGCAAGAAACAGCGAAACCTACAAAGAGTAACTTAAAGAACATTACGATTGAATAAATAAAAAAGACCAGGAATTGATATTATCCCCTTTAGGTAGACAGTGTAAAAAAGACCATGTATACAGATGGATGTTACACTATTACTTGGAGGGGATTTTTTATGGTAAAAAAAGGTACAACATTTAATACATACTCAAATGAGATAAAGTTATCAGCTGTTCAAA